>CABSAH010000006.1 GCA_902475645.1 uncultured Christensenellaceae bacterium
ATTGTTAACATCCGTATAAATGATGATACACCATCAAAAACATATGCACTTTCGGGTTTATATATATGAACATTAAACCGTGATATATTCATTATTATATGCTATAATCATCATAGTAATATCGGAAAAGGCGGTAAAGCGGCAATGTATGCAAGGGTTATGGTGGACGTGGCGCACAGCAATGTGGACAGGCTGTTTACCTATGAAATCCCAAGTGAATTGTCCGTATCCGCCGGGCAAAGGGTACTTATTCCGTTTGGCGGCGGCAACCGCAGCGTGGAAGGCTTTGCGCTGGAGCTTAGCGACGCCGCGCCCAAGGATATTGGCACAATAAAGCGCATAATACGCGCCATGGAGCCTTACCCCGCGCTTACGGGCGAGCAGATAGAGCTTGCAAAATGGATAAGCAAAAGCTATCATTGCCTGCTTGTTGAAGCGCTGCGCCTAATGATTCCCGCGCAGCTTAGGGGCGGCCGCGTTAAGGAAAAGACGGAGCGCGTGGTGCGCTTTTGTTCGGGAATAGATTCGCGTCAGGCCGTTGAATCGCTTAAAAACAGCAGCGGAGCCTCGCGCGCGCCGAAGCAGAGCGAGGTATTGGAGCTTTTATGCCGCATGAATACGTCCGTAAGCGTTGCGGACATAAACTCATTCATACCCAATGCAACGGCGGCAATAAACGCGCTTATTAAAAAAGGGATACTTACGGACGACGATTTTGTTGTGTATCGCGACCCGTTTGCAAGCGTGAATATAGCGCCGAGTAAGCCCATGAGCCTAACTCTGGATCAGAACGCCGCGCTTGAAGCCATAAATAAAAGCATAGATAACGGCGCGGGGACAAGCCTGCTTTTCGGCGTTACGGGCAGCGGCAAAACGGAAGTATATATGCAGGCCATAAGCCATGCGCTATCCTTGGGCGGGCAGGCCATTGTGCTTGTTCCGGAAATATCGCTTACGCCGCAGGCCATGCAGCGGTTTCGCAGCCGCTTTGGGGAGCGTGTAGCCGTGTTGCACAGCCGCCTTTCCTATGGCGAGCGGTATGACGAATGGCGCAGGATACGCCTTGGCATGGTGGATGTGGTTATAGGCGCGCGCAGCGCGGTGTTTGCCCCGCTTGAAAGGGTAAAGCTGATTGTAATAGATGAAGAACACGAGCAAAGCTATCATAGTGATCATACCCCGCGTTACGGCGCGGCGGAGGTTGCGCAAAAGCGCGCAGAATTGAGCGGAGCGGCGGTTGTGCTGGGCAGCGCAACCCCGTCGGTAGGCACGTTCAGGCGGGCGCTTGGCGGGCGATATTCGCTTATAACGCTGCCAAAGCGCATAAATAACGCCCCCTTGCCCAAGGTGAAAACAATCGATATGCGCGCGGAGTTTTTGAAGGGCAACAGCAGCGTATTCAGCGAGGCGCTACATGGCGAACTGAAGCGCTGCTTTGATGCGGGGGAACAGGCAATATTGTTCATGAACCGCCGCGGGTATTCAACGTTCGTTTCATGCCGCGGATGCGGGTATACGCTTAAATGCCCCGATTGCGATGTTTCAATGACATATCATAAATACGAAAACGTTATGAAGTGCCATTACTGCGGCCGTACAGCAAGAATACCGCAAAAATGCCCGCAATGCGGCAAGCCGTATCTTAAATATTTCGGCGTGGGTACGCAGCAGGTCGAGGAACAGCTTAAAGCGGATTTTCCGAACGTGACTGCGCTGAGGATGGATTATGATACCACGCAGGGCAAGGACGCGCATTATAAGATACTGGATAGCTTTATGCGGGGCGAAGCGCAGGCATTGATAGGCACGCAGATGATAGCCAAGGGGCTGGATATACCGAACGTTACCACCGTTGGCGTTATTGCGGCGGATACAATACTGCATGTGCCCGATTACAGGAGCGCAGAGCGTACATTTCAGCTGCTTACGCAGGTGGCGGGCCGTGCCGGACGCGGGGAGCGGGAGGGCAGCGTTATAGTGCAAAGCTATACGCCTGAGCACGCCGTGATAGAGCTTGCGGCGAATCAGGATTATAGGGGCTTTTATGATTATGAAATAGCGTCGCGCCGCGCGGGGCTGTTTCCGCCGTTTTCGCTGTTTATAAGAATAGTGTTCACGGGTGAGGACGAAGCCGCCATAGATAATATGAATGAACGCTTTGCGGCGGAGCTTAAGCAACGCATATATTCTGCGCTTGATGCCCAAGGTGCAAGCAGGCAGGAGATGCTTTTTATGATAGCATCGCCTGCGCCCATGAAAAAACGGCAGGGGCTATATAGATACGAAACGCTTATGAAGCTTGCGCGCACAAAGCATACGGCGGCGGTGATAGACGCTATATATGCCATGTGCGACGAATGCAGAAGAAGCGAGATGGGAAACGTGGAGATAAACCCCGCGGATATGTTCTGAGTATTGATTCTTTGGGCTTTTGCGGGTTATAATAATTTGATGCAATAACGGAGGATAAAAAATGGCTAAAAGACGAATCATGATCGGCGATGCCGAATGTTTGTATAAGGTATGCAGAAATGTTGACTGCTTTGATAAGCGGCTGGCCGTTCTGCTTGACGATATGGCGGAAACCATGTATGCGGCGGAGGGCGTAGGTCTTGCCGCGCCGCAGGTTGGCATACTTAAGCGCGCCGTTGTTATAGACTGCGGGGACGGCCTTGTTGAGCTTATAAACCCCGAAATACTCGAAACAAGCGGCGAACAGGGCTGTTATGAAGGCTGCTTGTCCTTCCCCGGTGAAAGGGGATACGTTGTAAGGCCGAATTTTGTGCGCGTGCGCGCCATGAACCGCTTGGGTGAAGAATGCGAATATGAAGCCGAAGGACTTTTTGCCCGCGCCATACTGCACGAAACGGATCACCTCAACGGACTTGTATATAAGCGCCTTGTTACCGAAGCGCCCGAAGGATACGATGAAAACGAGGAAGATGAATGAAAATCGCTTTTTTAGGCACGCCTGATTTTGCGTTGCCCTCGCTTAAAATGCTTTATGAGCGTGGGGACGATGTTGTCGTGTTCACTCAGCCGGACAAGCCTGTTGGCCGCAAGGCGGTAATGACCCCGCCGCCGGTAAAAAAAGCCGCGCTTGAATACGGCATGAAGGTATATCAGTTCGATAGGATAAAAAGCGAGGAAGGCGTGGCTGCACTCAGGGCGGAAGCGCCGGAGCTTATGGTAACGGCGGCTTTCGGCCAGATATTGAGCCGTGAAAACCTTGATATACCCAAATTCGGCTGCATAAACGTGCATGGGAGCCTGCTGCCGAAATACCGCGGCGCGGCGCCCATACAATGGGCGGTAATAAACGGCGAAAGGATAACGGGCGTTACCACCATGCTAACCGATGTTGGGCTGGATACGGGCGATATTCTGCTGAAGAAAGAAACCGAAATAGGCGAGAACGAAACCGCAGGCGAATTATTCGACCGATTGGCTGAAATGGGCGCTGAGCTGCTCAAGGAAACGATAGCGGCACTCGAACACGGCGAGCTTAAACCGATAAAGCAGAACGAAGCCGAGGCCACAAAATGCGGTATTATAAAAAAGGAATACGGGCATATTGACTTTTCGCGCGGCAAGGACGCGGTGCATAATCTTGTGCGCGGCATGAACCCATGGCCTTGCGCATACGCAATGCTTGAAGGCGAAGCGGTGAAGATATGGAAAACCCGCCATAGTGACGCCGAGCCTAGCCGCGGTAAGCCCGGGCTTATACTCCGTGCGGATAGGTTCAACGGTATTCTTGTTGACTGCGGGGACGGCATAATAGAAATACAGGAGCTTCAGTTCCCCGGCGCAAAGCGCATGGATGCCGCAAGCGCCGTGCTTGGGCATAAAATGGGCTTTAAGGTGTTTGAGTGAGTACGCGGCGCGTTGCGCTTAATGCGCTTTCGGATATAATCGATAACGGCGCATACGCCAATCTGTGCCTTAAAAAGGCGGAACAGGGGCTATGTGAGCGGGACGCAAAATGGGTATCAGCCGCGGTGTATTGTACGCTGGATCATCTTATGATGATAGACAGGATTATTGCCGCGCACGCAAAGGGAAAGCTTGATAAATCGATAAGAAACATACTGCGCCTTGGCGTATGCCAGGCAAAGTACATGAACGTGCCGGACAGCGTAGCCTGCAATGAGTCCGTGCGCCTTGCAAAGGAAATAGGTAAATCCGCGCTTTCTGGCTACGTCAACGGGGTTATGCGCGCCATATGCAGGGATGACGGTTTGCCGCCGCTCCCGAACGATTTGGCCGAGCGGCTGAGCATTGAATACAGCTGGCCCAAATGGCTTGTGGAGGAGCTTATTGCCGATTACGGCACGGATGAAGCCAAGGGCATAATGGCGCAGCGGACGCATGATTTCTGCATACGGGCGCAATGGCCCTATACCGCAGTTGAGCTTGCCGATGCGCTTACGGCTAAGGGCATTGAATTCAGGCGCGGCAGAATAGACGGAAACGCATTTTGCCTGAAAAAAGGCTTTAATGTTGAGCAGGAGCCGCTTTTTACGGAAGGCAAAATAACCGTGCAGAGCGAAAGCGCAATGCTTGTCTGCCGCGCGGTTGGGCCTAAGGCGGGCATGAAAATACTGGATGCCTGCTGCGCTCCCGGCGGAAAAACGGCATATATGGCGTCGCTTGCCGAAAACGGGTGCGGCATTACGGGCTTTGAGCTGCATGAGCACAGGCGGGAATTGACGCTTAATACGCTCAAAAGGCTGCATGTTGATAACGCCGAAATTGTGCAAAAGGATGCGGCGGCATATGACGAAGCGTATTGCGGCGCATTTGACGCGGTGCTGGTGGATGCGCCGTGTTCCGGCCTTGGCGTGCGGGGCAAGCCCGATGTGCGCTATGCCAAAACAAGCGCGATGATAGACGATTTGAGCGGGCTGCAACTGAAAATACTCAATACATGCGCGCGCTATGTTAAGGCGGGCGGAACGCTTGTGTATTCAACATGCACCGTATCACGCCGCGAAAATATTGGCGTATGGGAGCGGTTTCTTGCCGAAAATTGTAACTATACTCCGGGCAATATAAAGGAAATATTGCCAGACGATATGCAAAGCCGTGCCGAGAACGGCAGAATACAATTACTGCCGCAGCACGACGGAACGGAAGGCTTTTTTATAGCCAAATTTATACGCAGGAGATAACGGGATGATAGGGCTTGTTTCAATGGATGTGGCGGAGCTTGAAGCGATGCTTACCGAATGGGGAGAACCGCGTTTCCGCGCAAAGCAGGTTTTTTCATGGCTTAGCCGCGGCGTAAAACCAGAAAACATGACCAATCTGCCCAAAACGATAAGGGTTAGGCTTAGCGAGCTTGCATTTGACGGGGCTGAAATATACGATAAGTTCATTTCCCAAAGGGATGGCACCATTAAGTACCTGTTTTCGCTTAGCGACGGAAACATTGTTGAAGGCGTGCTTATGCGTTACCATTACGGCAACACGCTTTGCATATCCACGCAGGTGGGCTGCCGCATGGGCTGCGCGTTCTGCGCATCCACGCTTGAAGGCTGCATAAGGAACCTTACGCCGGGCGAGATGCTTTCTTTCGTGGCTCTTGCCAATGCCGATGTACCGGCGGAGGAGGGCAGGGAAAGAAGCGTAACGAACATTGTGCTTATGGGCAGCGGAGAGCCGCTTGATAATTACGATAATACTGTAAAGTTCCTAAAGCTTGTTTCCTCGCCGGATGGCATGGGCATAAGCCCACGGAACATTTCGCTTTCAAGCTGCGGCCTTGTGCCTAAAATTGATACGCTGCCGCAGGATGCCCCTCATGTTACGCTTTCCGTATCGCTCCACGCGCCGAATGATGAAATACGCAATAAGCTTATGCCCATAAACAAGGTGTATCCGATTGCGGAGGTGCTTGGTGCGGCAAGGCGATATGCCCAAACCACGGGGCGGCGTGTAGTATTTGAATACGCGCTGGTGAAAGGGCTTAACGATTCATTGACTAATGCAACAGAGCTTGCTTCCCGCCTGAGGGGGATGACATGCCATGTTAATCTTATTCCGCTTAATCCGGTTAAGGAGCGGAATTTAATGGGTACCGGGCGCAAGGACGCCGAGGTATTCAGAAAATGGCTTGAAGAGAGGGGAATTTCGGCAACCGTCAGGCGGGAGATGGGAACCGATATAGACGGCGCCTGCGGCCAACTAAGGCGGCGCGTGCTTATGCAGAGGGAGGAGCAACAATGAAATATGCCGCAAAGACCATTGCCGGTATAAGGACGCAAAATCAGGATGCCGTATTCATACCCGAAGAAGGCATGCTTGCCATTGCTGCCGTTGCGGACGGCATGGGAGGGCATAACGCGGGAGATATTGCAAGCGCGCTTGCTATAAAAACGCTTATTGAAACCATGCATAGCACTACCCCGGGTTCGATTAGGGAACGGCTTATAAACGCGGTGAATATGGCCAATTCCGCCGTATATGAGCTATCGCTAAGCGATGAAGGCTACCGCGGCATGGGTACAACGCTTGTTGCGGCGGTGCTTGAAGGCGGGCGCTTTGTTGCAGCAAACGTGGGCGACAGCAGGCTTTATCATTATGATGGGCTGCACCTTACGCAAATAACTCAGGATCATTCATATGTGGCGCAGCTTGCTGCACTTGGCTACATAACACGGGAGGAAGCCGCGCACCATCCGCAGCGCAATATTATAACCCGCGCCGTCGGTACGCGCCAAGTCGAACGGGTGGACATATTCGACTGCGTATGGAAAGCGGGAGATAAGCTGCTCATCTGTACCGATGGACTTTACGGCGAACTGGACGAAAATGAAATGGCCGATATTCTCGGCTGTCAGGCCGAAGAATTGCAGGCGGCATGCGATATGCTTGTTGATAGGGCGCTCAATGCCGGCAGCAGGGATAATATAAGCGCCGTAATAATTTATAATGACGGGGTGCATGCCCAATGATAGGAAAAGTAATTTCCGGAAGGTATAGGGTAGAATCCCTCATAGGCTCCGGCGGAATGGCGAACGTATATAAGGCGCATGACACTAAGCTGAACCGCACGGTTGCGCTGAAGGTGCTGAAGGAAGAGCATCGCGGGGATATGGAGTTCGTGCGCCGCTTTGAGCGCGAGGCACGCGCGGTACTCAGCCTTTCGCATGAAAATATAGTCCGCTCCTATGCCGTGGGCGAGGATGGGGACTTGAGCTATATCGTGCTTGAATACGTTGAAGGCAGCACGTTAAAGGACCTTATAAAAAGCGACGGGGCAATGTCCCCCAAGGTTGCCGTAAATATAACGTGTCAGGTGCTTGACGCGCTCTCCCATGCGCATCAAAAGGGCATAATACACCGCGACGTTAAGCCACAGAATGTTATAATCACTCCGCGCGGCAAGGCAAAGCTGACGGACTTTGGCATAGCGCGGGATGTTGCGGCAACAACGCGCACGTTTGCAGGGTCAAACGTTGTTATGGGGTCGGTACACTATATTTCGCCTGAGCAGGCGAGGGGAGAGGATGTTACCACCGCGTCGGACATATATTCCTGCGCCATAATGCTTTACGAAATGCTTACGGGGCAGGTTCCCTTCGGCGGGGACAATTCCGTTGCAATCGCGCTTAAGCATTTGCAGGAGGATATTACGCCTCCATCCGAGCTGAACCCCAAAGTGCCGCGTGCGCTGAGCGACGTTGTGACAAAGGCCGCAAGCAAGGACCCGAGCAGGCGTTACCCTTCCGCAAGGCAGATGAGGAACGATCTTTTAAGGGCGCTGCGCGAGCCGCACGGCAAATTTGCGCGTATATACGACCATGACGAAAAGGGCAAATACCGCATCAACCACGGCGTTATGAATATTGTTGTAATGCTGGTGGTGGTGCTTGGGCTGTTTACGGCGTTGTTTTTCATTGCAAGATCCGTGCGCGATAATAACGACCCCGCTGCGGCGGTGGAATACATAATTCCCACCGTTACCAACAAAAAGCTTGAAGAGGCCATAGGCATAGCGGAGCTTAGGGGCTTTGAAATATCGGTGGACGAATATAAGCCGAGCGATACGGGCGAAGGCATTGTGCTTGAACAATCGCCCGCCGCGGGAACCGGCGCAAAGCGGGGGGACACCATAAGCGTTACGGTAAGCTCCGGCAACGATTATGTTACCGTTCCCGACCTTACGGGAAAAACGCTTCAGGACGCTACCGACATTGTATGGGGAATGGAGCTTCAGCTTGGCGTGCCGCAGTATATAACAAGCGATTTGCCATACGGCCAAATAGTAAGGCAGGAGCCTGTTGCGGGAACGGATACATTTGCGGGCGATAAAATAGAAATATGGATAAGCGGCACCCCGGGCAAGACAACACAGATGCCCAAGGTTGTGGAGCTTGAACTGAGCAAGGCAATAGCAATGCTCAGGAACGAAGGCTTTAAGTATATACGCATACGCCCCGTGCAGCCCGATAATCAGATAGCCGCGGAGGAATCCGTTGTTGCGCAGAATCCGTCGCCGGGCATATCGGTTGCGGAGGACGCAACGGTTGAACTGAATGTATGCCGCTCAAAGCATGGCAACTATGCTGCGGATGTGGCGTTTAATCTGGATATTACGGAAGGGCCGGGCGCAGTAATGGTAACGGCCAAGCTTGAAGAAGGGCTTGAAGCGGTTATATACGAAACAACGCTTCCGGTAGGCTCCCAGCAAAGCGTATCGTTTACCGCGTATTTGCAAAAGGGCGGCCAGTATGAGTGCAGCGTATATGTGGACGGCGTGGCCGTCAGAAACGGGCAGATAGGCTTTGAGTACAGGAGATAATGCATGGCTGATACCGGACTGATACTAAAGGGCGTAGGCGGGTTCTATACCGTGCTTAGCGATAATGGGACGGAAATAGTATGCCGTGCGCGCGGAAGGTTCAGGAAGGACGGCATATCCCCCGTGGTGGGCGACAGGGTAGAATATACCGAGGACGGCGAAGGACGCTCCGTAAGCAAAATATTGCCGCGGCGCAATATATTCATCCGCCCCGCCGTTGCAAATTTGGATAAGCTTATAATCGTAGCCTCGCTTTCCGCGCCCAAGGCAGACCTTATGCTGATGGATAAGCTTATAATACGCTGCGAAAAGCATAATGTCGAACCCGTGATAGTGCTGAACAAATGCGATCAGGCGGATGCGGCGGCTGCTGCCGATATACGCGCGCAGTATGCGCCCGCGGGATACACTATAATCACAGCGTCCGCCGCCAAAGGGGACGGCATAGACGCCATAAAGGCCGAAATTGCGGGGAACATATGCTGCTTTGCAGGGCAAAGCGCCGTGGGAAAATCCTCGCTTATAAACGCCATTGTGCCGGAGCTTGCGCTTGAAACGGGCGGCCTATCCAGAAAAACGGATAGGGGACGGCATACCACGCGCCATGCCCAGCTTTGGCATGTATGCGGTGGCGCGGTGCTGGATACGCCGGGGTTCAGCCTGCTTGAAGCGGACGAGATGGAGCCTGAGGAGCTATGCGAATGCTATCGTGAAATGCGCGGCAAGCGCATAGGCTGCCGTTTTGGTGAATGTATGCACAGAAGCGAGCCGGACTGCGCCGTAAAGCCGCTTATAGGCACGGCGCTTTCACCGGAGCGCTATGAAAGATACCTTATTATACTTGACGAATTGATAGAAAAGAGGAAGCACAGATATGATTAAAATTGCCCCAAGCCTGCTGTCTGCGGATTTTGCGAATATGGGAGAGGCTACTAAAAAGCTTGACGAATGGAATGCCGACCTTGTGCATTTTGATGTGATGGACGGCACGTTTGTGCCTACCATAACGTTCGGACCGGCCATGTGCGCCGCAATACGCCCGTATACAAAGCTGCCGATAGACGTACATATAATGGTGAAGCATCCGGAAACGTATATAGACCAGTTTGCCAAGGCGGGCGCTGATTACCTTACGTTCCATGTCGAAGCCGATGCGCATGCGCACAGAACGCTTCAGGCAATACGCCGCGCGGGAATGAAGGCCGGCGTTGCAATAAATCCAGGCACATCGGCAGAGGCGGTGCGCTATCTTTTGCCCATTTGCGATTTGGTGCTGGTTATGAGCGTCAACCCCGGCGCGGGCGGGCAAAGCTTTATTGCGGATGTTCTGCCCAAAATAGAGTGGCTTAAACAGCAGCGTGCTGAGCATGGCTATACATATGAAATTGAGATAGACGGCGGCATAAATGCGGATACCGCAAGGCTTGCAGCCAAGGCGGGAGCGGATATACTGGTATCCGGCAGCAGCGTGTTCAGGGCCGATGCCCCAAAGGACATGATTGCCAATATGCACAGGGCGGGAGACTGACCCTAATAATGATTTTTGTTAGGCGGCACATAGATAAAACGGCATTTGCACCTATGTGCGCAAAAATAATGCTTGCAATAAGTCGGCTTTTATGTATAATAATATGTGCGTAAAGCGAACGGGGTTATAGCTCAGCTGGTCAGAGCGCTACGTTGACATCGTAGAGGTCGTTGGTTCGATCCCAACTAATCCCACCACAATAATCCTGCGGTGTGCGTAAGCTTCTGTGTATAAACCCACAGATTAACTACGGGAGCGCAATTGCCAAGGCGGATGCCGGGCCGGCATGACCGGATGGCAGCAAACCGACAGAGCGCACCCACCTGCCGAGAGGCGGGTGTTATATAAGGAGCGACGGCACCTTGGGATTATCAAGCTTCAATGCGGAATTGTGTAATGGTAGCACCTACGACTCTGACTCGTATTGTCTAGGTTCGAATCCTAGTTCCGCAGCCAAAACCCCGCACAGGTGTGTGGGGTTTTATGTTTGAATATAATTTAGCACAACTGTGCTTTTATTGCGGTAAGGAGGGTATTTATGGGAAGAATGTTTGGTACGGACGGCGTAAGGGGGATTGCAAACGCCGATCTTAGCTGCGAATTGGCAATGAAAATAGGCGCGGCAGGCGCGTATGTGCTTACAAGCGTGCATAATCCGCGCATACTCGTTGGGCAGGATACGCGAAAGTCCGGCGATATGCTTGCGTGTGCGCTTTCGGCGGGCATATGCTCCATAGGCGGGGATGTTATAAACGTTGGCGTTATCCCCACACCTGCAATGGCATATCTTGCGCGGCTGTATTCGGCGGACGCTGCGGTTATGATAAGCGCGTCGCACAACACGATGGAATACAACGGCATAAAGTGGTTTGACGGGAGCGGCTATAAGCTTTCGGACGAGCTTGAGGATCGCATCGAAGCCATTGTAAAGGGCGATGAAATAATGGAAAAGCCTACCGGAAGCGGCGTGGGCAAATGCCTCAGCGCGCCGAGAGCCGTTGAAAAGTATAAGGAGTTTATTAAATCGACCGCTACGGAAAGCTTTGAGGGAATGACCGTGGTGCTTGACTGCGCAAACGGCGCTTCATCGAATATAGCGGCAGATGTTTTCCGCGAGCTTGGCGCAAATGTGATATCTTGGGCGGATGAGCCGGACGGCTGCAACATAAACGACCTTTGCGGCTCCACGCATCCGGACAGCCTTCAGCAGCTTATGACGGAGCGTATGGCGGATGCCGGCTTTGCTTTTGACGGCGATGCGGATAGGGTAATAGCCGCGGATGAAATGGGCAACATAGTAGATGGCGACAGAATAATGGGCATCTGCGCCAAATACATGAAGGAAGAAGGAAAACTGAAGGACAACACGCTTGTTGTTACGGTGCTTTCAAACCTTGGCCTTAAGCTGCGCATGAAGGAGCTTGGCATAAATATAGAAGAAACCGCCGTGGGCGACAGATACATACTTGAGCGTATGCGCCAAAAGGGGTATTCATTGGGCGGCGAGCAGTCCGGTCATATTATATTCTATGATAAGAATACCACGGGCGACGGTATGCTGAGCGCCGTGCAGGTAATGAACATATTGGCAAGAACCAAAAAGCGCTTTTCTCAGCTTGCAAACGATGTGCCTATACTGCCGCAGGTGATGGTTAATGTTATAGTATCGCCAAGCGATAAGACAGCCGCGCTCAACGACGAGGATATGATAAACGATATACGCGCCGTTGAAAAGCTGCTTGAAGGCGAAGGCAGGGTGCTTGTGCGCGCAAGCGGCACCGAACCGCTTATAAGGATAATGCTTGAAGGCAGGAGCGAGGAACAGATAAATCCCCTTGCCCTGAGGATAGCCAAGATACTTGAAACAAAGTATGCAGGCAAAATAAAATAAAGCGCCGCTTTACTTTATCGGTGCGCAGTGATATTATATATAGGAAATTGAATACACTTTCATGTTCCGCCCCGCTTTGGGGAGGCTAAGAGGGAAGCAGGTCAAATGCCTGCGCGGTCCCGCCGCTGTATGCGTGGAGCGTTTTGCATATGTGCCGTTTGTTCGGCACAGTCACTGGGCTGTAAGCACCCGGGAAGGCATGGCAAAATGCGTTGAAGCGCGAGCCAGAAGACCTGCTTGAAAGTTCGCCTTACCACGGGTTAATGGTACATAGGCGGGGTATACTAAGCTTATTTTTTCGTATGCCCGATTGATTTTGGTGTGCAGAAATACGGCTGCGGCAATTATCGCCGCAGCTTTTTTGTATCCAAAAATTTGGAGTTTAAAGGAACATATGGGCAAGGTAAGCATTAAAAAAAGGGTTTTTGCCTTAATAATGGCATTTGTTGCGGCGTTTTTGCTCACAGGATGCAGCGTTATAGGCTCCGGCGGGCACAGAGGTTCGCTTGACGTTGATTATATTGCAAATGATGACGGCGGCGAGGATAGGCTGAGCGAGCTAAAAGGGCTTGCCGCAGAAAATGCCGCACCCGAACCCGCGGAAAATCTGAGAACGCCATCTCCTGTGGGCGTCGGAGATGACGGGGAGGTTTCCTCCGCAGGCAAGGCGCAGGCCGAAGCAAGGGATAATGAGATAGCTTCCGACGCCGTGCAGCCTCAGCAGACAGCCGCTCCCGCTAACAGCAAGGAACCCGAAGCCAATACATGCACAATAACCATACGGTGCGATACGGCGGTTGCCAAGGGTATGCATCTTGAAAAAAAGTGGCAGGGGATAGTGCCTGCAAGCGGAGAGATATTGAAAACCACCACAATGACCTTTGAACAGGGGGATACGGTTTTTAACGTACTTTGCACCGTGCGCGATAAGTTTAAGCTGCATATGGAATATTCCGGCGCAAAAGGCAATGAGTATATAGAGGGCATAAACAACCTTTACGAATTTGACGGCGGGCGCTGGAGCGGATGGATGTATTGCGTAAACGGCTGGTATCCAAATTACGGCTGCGGACAATACGCCGTTAAAAGCGGGGACGTTATAGAATGGAATTACACATGCGACCTTGGCAAGGACCTTGGGCAAACGTGGCTGGCGGGATAAAAATGGTTGATAATGCGATAAGCATAAAAGGGCTTAATAAGGACTATAACGTAGGCGAAGGCGAGGTTCACGCCCTTCGCGGTATAGACGTGGATATTAAACGCGGAGAATTCATTTGCATTGCAGGCAAAAGCGGAAGCGGCAAATCAACGCTGCTCAACCTTGTTGCGGGGCTTGAAAGCCCTACATGCGGCAGCATAGATGTACTCGGCCAACGGATAGATAAAATGAACGAACAAGAGCGAATACGCTTCCGCAGGGCGCATATAGGGTTTGTATTTCAGTCTTACAGACTGCTGCCGCAGTATACGGCAATAGAAAACGTTGCGCTGCCGCTGATGCTGCGCGGCGTTGAAAGGCGTGAGCGGGAACGGCGCGCACTTGAGGCGCTGGACATGGTGGGCATAGCCAAATGCGCATATCAGCGCCCGGCGCAGATGAGCGGCGGCGAACAGCAGCGCGCAGGCATAGCCCGCTCCATAATAACATCGCCAGCAATAGTTATGGCGGATGAGCCTACCGGCAATCTCGATACGGCAACGGGTGAAATGGTGCTTATGCTGTTTCACAAGCTGTTCAGACAGAACGGTACAACGCTGATGATAGTTTCGCATGATGAGGACATGCCGCGCCATGTGGACAGGACGATAAGACTGAGCGACGGAGCATTGATTGGGGAGGAAATAAACGAATGATAAAAAGAACCATCGCAGCGGCATTGATGCTTAGCATATTGTTCATGGCCATGCCTGCGCTTGCTGACAACATGGTGAAGCTTAGCTTTGACTGCGACCCTGCATCCGCAAGTATTGAGGTGGTTGGCGGCAAGGCATACCTTGGCAACTATACCGTGCCTGGGGATGGTACATATTCATTTACCGCAACGGCTGACGGATACATGGACTATAACGGCACATTCGTTGTTTCTGATGGTAAGGTATATTTCAACGGCGTGGAGTGCGTCGGCAATAAGATTCACATCGTTATGAGTAAACAGACCTACCCGGTGCTGATAACCAAGAACCCCAGCAGCATGACCCTTAGCGTATCCGATTCGCTCGGCAATCCCGTACACGATACGGCAAACCTTCCGGCCGGAACGTATCTATATACCGCATATGCCGACGGCTATGAAAGCACGGCAGGCAAATTTGCCGTAGAAAGCGGGCCGACCGTAGTAAACATAACGCTGAAGGCCGTCCCCAAAGCCGCGCCCGCCACAAGCGCCATAGGCGCGCTTGCGCTGCTGCCCGCAAACGTTGCCGGAGAATATTACAGCGCGCCTACCGGAAGCCCTGAGGAGATAGTAAGCATATATCTTCCCGTAATAAATAACGGCGAGCCGCTTACGGACATAACAATAGAACCAATTGTATCGAACAACGTTGAGGAATTCCCGTTTGCGGCTGATGCGGCAAACTACGGGCTGAAGCTTCCCAACCTTGCCAACGGAGCATGGGCCGTTGCCCAATATACGCTTAAAATATCGCCCTATGCTACAAACGGCGTAAAGACAGTGCAGTTCCGTGCCATATACCGCGAAAACGGCGTACTTAGGGACAGCACGCTTAGCGCAAGCGTAACAATAGTGAATGGCTACGAAGCGCCGCAGGAAGCAGTGCATACGGCGCCCAAGCTCATGGTAAGCGGCTATGCCGTTGATATTGATACGATTTATGCAGGCGATGATTTTACGCTTACCGTGTTTGTAAGGAATACATCCGAATCGGCGTCTGCCGTGAACATTACAGGCGCACTCACGCTTGACCCCTCCGCACTCATGACGGCGCTTGGGCGGAGCGATACGGGCTATACGGCAAAAATAGCACCGGGTGACACCGGAGAACTGGTTTATAACCTAACCGCCATGCCTGATATTCAGGGCAATGCGCAGATAGCCATAAAGCTTGAATACGAGGATAAGGAAAACACCGCCGCAAGCGTTGCGCAAACAATAACCCTGCCCATAAAGCAAAGGATGCGCATAAGCGTGGATCAACCGGAGATATTTGCGGAAGGCGCAGCGGAAGGGGACTATATTGCCGTGTCGCTGCCGATAGTGAACAAGGGTAAGACAAAGGCATATAACGTTGAGGTCAGGCTTGAAAGCGATAAGCTGAGCATGAACGAAAGCTATTACGGCGGCGATATATTGCCCGGCGCAAAGCAAAACGCCGAGTTTCAGCTGCTTTGCTTAAATGGCGGCACGGCGGAGGGTGTGCTGACGGTAAGCTTTGAGGATGCCGAGGGCAATGTATATGAACAGAGCGTGCCAATAAAGGCGGAGATAGCCGAAAGCATAATCATTCCCGCGGCGGCTGATACGGATAAAGAGCCGCAGCAGGAAAAGCCCACATTCTCGATATGGATGGTTGCGGCGGGCGCGGCGGCGGTGGCTGCGATAGCGGCGCTGCTGATAATAAAGAAGGGGCGCGGCAATGCGGCCAAGTGATTTCATACGCACGGGCATAATCAATCTTTCGCGGCGGCGCGTGCGCACAAGCCTTACCGCGCTGTCCATGGCGATAGGCGTAATGTGTATACTGATGCTGCTTTCGGTCGGCATAGGGTATGAGCAGGCGTACAGGGAATCGATTGAGGCCATGGGCAGCCTTACCAAAATTGACGTTACGCAGAAGAATGGCTCCGCCGGCAGAATAGCCGTTTTGAACAAAAAAGCCGTTGCGGCGTTCAAGGGAATAGACGGCGTTGAAGCCGTAACGCCGGTTCTGCAAGCAACGGCATACCTCAAAAGCGGAAAATACATAACCATGGCAAAGCTTTACGGCATAGACATGGATACGGCAGAAGGCTTTGGCATTGTGCCTACGGAGGGCGAATTGCCGAGAAAAGGCACGCGGCTTATGCCTGAACTTATGGCAACGGATGATTTGGCGGCAAGCTTTGCGGAGCCGGACACATGGAAGGAAGCTGTGGACCGCAACGGTAAGCCTTTGATAGACCTTATGCGTGCGAACGTGAAGATGACGTTCGACTATGCAAGTCTTATGGGCGACTATACCGAAGGCGAGGACGGCAGGGCGGTTCCGCTCGGTCAAAGCCTTAGGGCTAACGTTACGGGCATATGCAGCGCCATGAACTATACCTATTCCTGCTCGGCTTTTATGAATATGGATACGCTAAAGGCAATAGCGGGAGGCGGCAATGCCGCGGCGGACAAGAACGCGGCAGAATATCCGCTGGTGTGGGTAAAGGTGGGCGATGCCAACGACGTTATGGAGATAGCTTCGCTTATACGCAGCGCGGGCTTTGAAGCATACAGCCTTACGGATATGCTGGAATCCGTAAAGGAGCAGACGGCAAGAATACAGGGGCTTCTGTTTGCAATAGGCGCCGTGGCGCTGCTGGTGGCGGGCTTATGCATAGCTAACACCATGATGATGGCCATAAACGAACGGCGCACGGAGGTTGGCATACTCAAGGTGCTTGGCAGCGAGCTTCATGATATTGCGGCTATGTTCCTTACGGAGGCTGTAATGATAGGCTTGCTCGGCGGGCTTGCGGGAATAGGCTTGAGCTTTGCACTGCGCGCCGCGCTTAACGGGATGCTTAGCGAAATGGATGTGCGCTCCGTAATGCCCATATGGCTTGCGGGTTTTGCGCTGGCGTTTTCGGTGATTATCGCCATAATAAGCGCGCTTATACCGGCTATAAATGCAATGAGGATATCTCCGCTTTGCGCAATGCGGGATGAATAGAGATAGGGAGGGCGTGTATATGAAATTAAGGATGCGGATATGCGCGGCGCTGCTTGCCATAACGTTACTTTGCACGTCGTTTGGGACGCTTGCGCTTGAAGGAGATGACTATTCATCATCCGAACAGCAGCTTATACTGTCCGTACAGACCGCAATGCAGCAGAGCGCGGCATATATGCTAAATCCCGTAGGCAGTTATTATCCCGAAAACGGGCTGAGCTTCGGCACGTTACAGGGGGACTGGGCGGCGTTTGCGTTGGGCAGGAGCGGCCTTGCCATACCATATGACATATGGCAAAAATATGCGGATAATTCAAGCGCTGCAATAGTCAGGGCAATAGAAAAGGTAAGGGCAGAGCATAGCAACATAACCACACTGCCGCTTTTGCATTACCGTAAGCGCACGGAGAATATGCGCGCAATAATAGGCTATACATCGCTTGGCTTCAACGTGCATAACGTATCGGGATACGACATAACGCGAGCGCTTGGCAATTATACTGATATCGTATGGCAGGGCATAAACGCTACCATGTTTACGCTTATCGCCCTTGATACGCTTGATTACGATATGCCTCAGCTAACAGGCGAGGAAATGAACCAAGGCGTACACGGAACAGCCGTGCAGGCCACGCGGGAAATGCTGGTTGCGCGCTTAATGTCGCAGGAGCTGCCCGGCGGCGGCTGGATGCTGGATACGGGCTTTGAAATTGAGGATGGCGGCAATGCGGGCAGCTTTACGCCCTCTACTGACAGGGCAGACCCCGATATTACAGCAATGACAATTCAGGCGCTTGCACGATACAGGAACGCGACTGTTACCGTAAACGGCAGCGAAAAAAGGGTCGGCGATGCGATAGAGCGCGGGCTTAATGTGCTGAGCGCCTTGCAAAGGAGTGCGGGCGATTTCGATTCATGGGGCACTGCCAATGTTGAAAGCACGGCGCAGGTGCTTATGGCGCTTATGGCAATGGGCATAGACCCGTTGAAGGATGAACGCTTTATAACCCCAAGCGGAAATACGCTTATAAACGGCATACTGCGCTATCATGTTGCGGGTTCCGGTTTTCGTCACGTTATTGATGGTTCTGTCAATGCAATAGCAACCGACCAGGCTATGTATGCGCTGGTAGCCTACGACCGCTTCCTGAAAGGCAAGAATTACATATACAACATGAGCGATAATGCCGAGGCTCATGCAATATCAATAGACGCTTTGGAGCATGGCACGCTGAGCGCGGCAGACGGTGCATCACAGGGGCAGAGGGTAGCCGTATATGCTTCGCCCGATGACGGATATACGCTAAGCGATGTAAAAGCGTATCTGTATCAATCCGAGATAGACTTTGATAACGGGGCAATGCGCGTTTCGTGGGAGCTGACGCCTACATATCAGCAGGCAGCCATAAGCGGGGACGGACTGAGCGCAAGCTTTATAATGCCGAACGTACCCGTGCTTATACGGGCGGAATTTGGCGAAGGCGGCCAAACGGGGGAAAGCTACGGCTTTATACAAACAAGCGTAAACGGCTCCGTGCGCGTATCCAAGGAAAGCGCTAAGGAAGGCGAAAAGGTGCTTATAAGCCCCAAGCCGCTTGAAGGCTATGAATACGCACAAGGTACATTAAGCGCAAAGGGGCCTGACGGCGAAAGCCTTACGCTGACAAGAAACAACAGCGGCGGCTGGGAATTCACAATGCCGAACGGCAGCGTTACGCTGTATGCCGAATTCAACGAGGTTGAAACGATAGGCCATGTGACCGTATCGATAGAGAAGTTTACCTTAGGCCAAGGCTATGTTATAGAGCCTGTACAGGCGGAGCTTTATAAAAACGACAGCGTGGCAAATGTGATTACCCGCCTGCTTACGGAACACGGGATGGAGTATACGCTTGGGTCCGGCGCAAGCGTAGAGAAAGACTTCTATCTTGCAGCAATAACAGACGGCAGCGATCCGAACAAGCCTATAAACCCGCCGCAATATATAGTTGACGCCATAAACAAAGAAGGCGGAAAGCTTGAATATACGCGCAGCGGCGTAAGCCTTGGCGAACACGACTATGCGCAGAAGTCCGGCTGGATGTATTCGGTAAACGGCGCATACCCAAACTATGCCGCATCCGATTTTAGGACTGCATCCGGCATTAACCCACTGAAGGACGGCGACGTTATACGTTGGCAATTCACGCTATGGGGATATGGTTTGGACATTGGCGGCGGACTTGATGGCGATGAATCATCCGGCCCGTTTGAGCAGTCGTATGTCAATATAGCCGACAGAACGGCGGCAACGAGCAGCCTTGCCGACGCTAAGAGCAACTATCCGTCATGGATAGCCGCAAATGAAGGCATATATTATGCGGCGTTGAACACCATGGCAAATCTTACCGTGTCCGAATCCGCATTGAACGACGCCATTGCGCCAATACGCGCAATGCTGGCGGCGAATAAGGATGAATTCAGGATAATACTGCCCAACAATGCCGCTGCAAACGGGCATAGGATATCCGCTATCAGCAGGGCCGCGGCGGGCGATGATATTACCGTAACGGTGATACCTGCGGACGGATATGAGCTTTGTTCGAGCAGCCTTAAAGCAAACGGCGTAAAGATAAGCGGGGAAGGGAACACATACAGCTTTGTTATGCCGGCGGCGGATGTTGCCATAACAGCAGGCTTTTGCAAGTCAGGTACGGGCGCGGCAGCGGTGAAAGGCGATGCTAACGGCGACGGCAGCGTGAATATAGCGGATGTTGTGCTTATATGCCGCTGTATAATGGGTGAGGCTCAGCTTGATGCGGATGCGATAGAGCTTTGCGACATGAATGAGGACGGCGGAATCAACGTTACCGATGCGGTGCTTATTTGCATGAAAATAGTAGAAGCTGTGCCACCGGGTGAGGGCGGCACTCCGCAGCCGGAGAATCCGAATCCTCCCAAGGATGAACCGGATGACAATGAATTGAGCGGTATGCGTGTATATTTGGGCAGTGCTGCTCCCGCAAACGCATTACTGCGCAATGGCACGGATAGTGAAGCCGAGTATCCTACGGGCAATGTTTTTGAACGGAACAAGTATAATTATGACCTTGGCACAGTCGGCGACATTGTAAAGCAGCTTCGCTTCAAGCTGAATATTGCCGACGGCGCAAAGGCCACGCTGCATTATACAGACCTTAACGGCAATGCAGCTACCAAGGATGCCACGAATTCAAGCGTGAACGCTGCGTGGATAGAATGCATTAAGCCCGGGAAGAACACCGTTAAGGTAGTGATTACTCCGCCCGCAGGCAGCACCCTTGGCGAAAAGACGTATACGCTCAACCTGAATTGCAGGCCAAGTCTCAGTGCGCTTACTATTACGGCTGACGGCATCGATGTATACCTTAATCCGGCGTTCAATAGCAAAACATATGTTTACGGCGCGGATATCAGCGCCTCGGCCGAAACCGTGCATATTGAAGCCAAACCCGTAAGAAGCGGCTGTAATATCACCTTTAACGGGCAAACTGACAGTGCCGTTGACATAAAGGACACGGACACTGTAATTATTCGCGTTGAAAAGGACGGCATATACAGCGAATACGCTGTAAAGCTAAATAAAAAGGCCGCTTATACCGCAAAATTCAAAACATACCCAGTGGATGCAGCAGTAAGACTTAAGGATGACAAAAACGGCGTACTTGTGCCCAATGCCGAAGGCATATACGAAAATCTGCTGCCCGGTACAGAATATACATGGTTTGTTACCCGCAATGGCTATGTTACTAAAACCGGAAAGCTGAACAATCCCGCCCAGCTTACCGACGGAGCTCTATCCGTTATGCTTTCCGCCGCGCCTGCGTCCGACCTGCCCAACTATTCGGGCGAGTGGCCGACGTTTAGGAACAGCCCTAATAACAACGCCGTCACAAATGCCGCAACGCCAAACAGCACCGCAGCCGCAGCACTGAAATGGGCCAAGAAGTACGGCACAAGCGAAATGGCGGGCGCTGTAAATATACCAATAATTGTGAACGATCATATTTATATTGCAAGGAATAACGATATTCTTTGCCTTAGCAAGAGTACGGGAGAAGTTGCCGTAAGCGGCAAGCTGGCAGCGCGGCTTGGCGGCAGCGGAACCAACCCCATGACATATGCCGAGGGGATGCTGTTTGTGCAGCTATCCGGTGGCCGCATACAGGCGCTCCGTGCAGATACATTGCAAAGCCTGTGGATAACAGAGGTGTTTGGTGATCAGCCGGTATCTCCAATAACGTATCATAACGGCTATATTTATACCGGCACATGGACAAGCGAAACCGGCATACAGAGCTTTGCCTGCTTTTCCGTAACCGATGAAGATATCGCGAACGGCTTTGAAACCAAATATGCAACGTGGCTTGTGCCTCATGCGGGCGGCTTTTATTGGGCGGGAGCATATGTGAACGATGTTTGCGCGGTATTCGGTTCCGATGACGGCACAAATGACAGCAGCAGCCCGACTGCGGTGTTATATTCCGTAAACTCCGTTACGGGAAGCATTATTGACACCGTAAACAACGTTAATGGTGATATCCGTAGCACTGTTGTTTATGATTCGGGGCGCGTGTATTTTACAACCAAGGGCGGCTATCTCTACTCCGTTGGTCTTAATGCCAACGGTACGTTTGACCATAGCTCGGTCAAGTCCATACGGATAGGCAGTATGTCTACAGGTACACCCGTAATATATAAGGGCAGGCTGTATGTCGGCTGTTCCGGAAATGGATATGACTGGAATAGCGATTCCGGCAGCGGCATAGCCGTAGTAAACGTATCCGGCGGCAAGCTTGATATGATATATAAGGCTCCTACACCCGGTTATCCGCAGGCCGGCCCGCTATTGTGCACCGCGTTTGAAGCAGCTACCGGCAAGGTGTATGTATATACCACTTACAACAATAACCCCGGCGGAATATATATTATAGAGGACAGCGCGGGTCAGACAAAGCCGAGCATAAATAACGGAGAACTGTATATCCCCGAAAAAGGATATCGGCAGTATTGCATAAGCACCATCTGTACGGATAGCGAGGGCACGCTTTATTATAAAAATGATTCCGGTGCGCTGATAGCCGTAAAGAATATTGACTCCAATGCACCCGCTCCGCCTTCTGCGTAAATAGACGTTACGGGCGGCAAATGGGATACCACCCGTGGTGATGCGTATTGCAGGCGCAAAAATGCCGATTGCACTTAAATGCAAGAAGAGGGTATAATGTATAATTAAGAAAAAACGGGAGA
>CABSAH010000007.1 GCA_902475645.1 uncultured Christensenellaceae bacterium
TGGAGCGGGAATCCATATAATCGAATATCGAACCCATGTCCAGCTCCTGATGCGTATGCATATCCACGATTGTTAAATCAACCGCCTTTGCGCGGGTGTGACCCGAACGGCGGGCAATATAGCCCTGCTCGAATATATCCGCCTTGTCGATATTCGGGTAATGCACGCTTTTGCGGCGAATGTCCTTAAGGTCATCACCCCAGCGGCAGAAATCGTCCACCGCGCTCTGCGGGCGGTATGCATCGAAGAACTTGACTATGTAGCCCTGTGCGCGCAGCGTATCCGCCGCATTTATGCAGCAGTTTGCCAATTCGCGGCTCATCACCACCAGCGGCTGCTCGTAGCCCGCGGCGGGCCGGCCCATAAAATTGTCGGTACCGGCATACTTGGCGTCTATTATGCAGTCCTCTATAAGCTCATCAATGTATACAAAGCCTTCCGGCAGCCCAACCTTGGGTATTCCGGCGGTACTTGTGTTCATATGCTGTCCCTCTTTTCAAAATGATTTTACAATATCCGCGTTCAGCGCCTTTGCTATTGCGCAGGCAAGCTTAACCGTTGCGGCGTAATCTGTATATGTGGTTATGCAGCTTGGGCCGTGTATATAGCGCACGGGAACGCCCATAACTATGCTCGGCGCGCCGCTAAGCTGCGCCTGAATTACGGCGGCGTTGTTCCCGCCGCCCTCGCGCACGGACGCCTGAACCATAAGGCCGCTGCGTTCCGCGGTATCAAGCGCAAAGCGCTGGAAGCGGGGGTTGCATATTACGGAGTTATCCATATAGCGGAGCATGGGGCCTTTTTTCATAAGGGTCTGCATGGCGTAAGCTTCGCCGAACGTATCGTCCGCAGGACAGCCTTCAAAAACAATGGCAATATCGGGCTTAACCTTGTTCACGGCCACCTTGCAGCCGCGCTCGCCTATTTCCTCCTGTGAGGACAGCACGCCTATAATGTCCATATCCAGCTCCTCGGAGCTTAGTACGCGCATGGTTTCTATCAGCGCGGCGCAGCCCATGCGGCAGTCAAAGCCCTTGCCGAACATAATGTCGCGCGCCTCGTCGTATTCAAACGGCGTGGCGGGTACGGCGGGCTCGCCTATGCGTATGCCAAAAACGTCGCGCGCCTCATCCGCATTGCGGGCGCCTACGTCTATAACAAGGCTTGATACGCTCTGCACCTTGTTCTGCGCGCGTTCCTCGTCGCTCAAAAAATGCGGGGGCTTGGCGGCTATTGCGCCGCGTATCCATTCACCGTCCCTGTTGCGGACAAGCACGCGCGTGCCGGGCAGGGTGTTTTTGCTCCAGCTGCCCAATTCAAGGAAGCGCAGCGTGCCGTTGGGCTTGATGGAATGGATTATAAGACCAACCTCGTCGCTGTGCGCATCAAGCATAAGCACGGGCTTGTTGCCGCTGTTGGCACGCCTGTATATATAAAGGTTGCGCAGGCTGTCCTCTTCAAAATCGCAAATGTCGCTTAGGCTTGCGCGCGCGGCGGCCACCGTTTCGTCCTCAAATCCGCTTGGGCCCTTGGCCTCGGCAAGCGCCCTTATAACGGCAAGCTCTCTTTCGTTTACCATTGCTGTTTTTCCTCCTTGGGCAATTCCGCCTTTTCAAATTCGTCTATAAACCTTGCGGTATAGTCCGCCATGGCTTGCAGCATCTTATCGCCCCATTCCTTTGTGGCGTTGTTGGGTGCATCGTTGCCGTACCAGCCGTTTGCATTGTAATTCATGGCTCGGCGGGGTATTATTACCGATGCGCCCATGAAGCTAACCTTGTCCCATCCGGTTGAGGGCATGGCCTCGCATACGTCGCTTTGCATTATCAACGGGTCGTTTATATGCTCGTAATCTATAAGCGAAGGATCAACCGCCATAACGCCCGCCGTTTCCTCCGCGCCGCCGTGACCGCCCGCCCAGTCCGGATTCAGCTCGCCCGCCATAAGCCACCAGTTAAGGCAGGCAACATACGCCCCGCGAGGGTGCATACGCTTGCCCAGCATCTCTATGCTTTTTGAATTGCCGCCGTGGCCGTTTAGCAGTATAAAGCGGCGGAAGCCGTATTCGTAAAGGCTGTCCGTTATTCTTGTAAGTATGTCGTAAAGCCCGTCAACGCCTATTGATATAGTTCCCGGGTAGCCCATAAGCGTATCCGTAGCGCCGTATGGCAGCGTGGGGGCTATCATTATATGGCTCTGCTTTTCAATAAGCTCTGCTATCTTATCCGGTATCATGGTGTCCGTACCAAGCGGCATATGGCGGCCGTGGTTTTCGGTGCTGCCAAGCACCAGCATTACGGAATCATGCTCCTTAAGATAATCGCTCACCTTTTTGCAGGTGCAGTTTGCAAGTCTCATTCATGTCCCTCCTGTTCGCCGAATAGTTATCCGCCGCCCTAATACGGGTAAGCCGCGGATTGCCTTAATATTGATTGTAAACCGCAAATAGAACAAAGTAAAGCCAAATTTATTTTTATGCAGCTTGCATTATGTTAATACTGCGTTAACATTGGAATAATAAAATGGAAAATATTATTATGGAATCATTATGGAGGTCATAGAATGGCTATCAAAATAACATCGGACAGCACATGCGACTTAACAAAGGAGCTGCTTGAAAAGCACGGTATAGAGCTTTTTCCGCTTTATATAACGCTTGGCGGCAAAACGCTGAAGGACGGGGTTGAAATTACGCCGGACGATATATTCGCCCACGTTGCCGCAGGCGGCGCGCTTGCATCCACCGCCGCCGTAACGCCCAACGATTATGAGGAGCGCTTTGCAAGGCTGAGCCGCGAATACGACGCCGTTATACACATAAACATTTCAAGCGAGTTTTCGGCGTGCCACCAGAACGCGCGCAACGCAGCAGAGAATTTTGACAATGTTTACGTTGTTGATTCGCGCAACCTTTCAAGCGGGCACGGCCACGTTGTTGTGGAAGCGGCGCTTAGGGCGGAAGCGGGCATGAAGGCGGAGGACATAGTTAAGGAGCTTGAAACGGACGTTGTGCCAAACGTTGAAGCAAGCTTTATACTCGATAGGCTCGATTACATGGCAAAGGGCGGCCGCTGCTCAACGGTTACAATGCTCGGCGCCAACGTATTGCAGCTAAAGCCCTGCATAGAGGTTGTGAACGGCTCAATGCGCGTAGGCACAAAATACCGCGGCTCATTTGAAAAATGCATACAGAAATACGTTAAGGACAGGCTTGACGGGCGCGACGATATCCGCACAAGCCGCATATTCATAACCCATCCGCATTGCCCGGAGGGGGACGTTGAAACGGCGCGCGAGGCCATTGAAAAATATCAGAGCTTTGATGAAATAACCGAAACCCACGCCGGCTGCACGGTATCCTCCCATTGCGGGCCAAGGACGCTTGGCGTGCTGTTCATAAGAAAATAAAATAAGGCAAAGCGGAAGCGTAATATAAGGGGCAGTCGGGCGGCTGCCCTTTTGCATATATTGCAGTGCCGTTTCATAAAATCAAGCATACAATGCGGCTTTAACGGGGGAGGATGCATATGAAGCGGCGCGTTAAAAACGGCTGGGCAATAAACCTTTTTCTGGCGTTTATAATAATATCGCTCTATCTTGTAACAAGCAGTTACGACGCCGTGCAGGTGATGGCAAGCCTGTATGCCGGCCCTGCGTACAGGGGAAAATCAAATGATAAAATAGCGCTTGAATTTGCGGTATCGTGGAACGCCGCCGCAATGGAGGATATACTGACAACGCTTAAGGAGAAGAACACAAGGGCAACGTTTGTTGTAAGCGGCAAATGGGCGCGCGAAAACGAGGACATGCTCAGACGCATTGCCGATGAAGGCCACGAAATAGGCACGATGGGGGACGACCCCATGCTTGACGGCACGCTTAGCGACGTGAAGGACGATATTCAAAAAAGCCTTGAAAGCATAAAGGCGGCGACGGGCGTTGACGCGGTGCTTTATTATTCGGGCACGCGCAGCATTGCCGTAAGCGCGCGGGCGGCGCGCAGGCTTGGCCTTACGCATGTGCTTTCCACGGTGGATCTGCGCTGCGGCTACGGAAGCGGGGACGATATAATCAAGCGGGGATTGAATGAGCCGATAATAGGAAGTATAATATTGTTGCAGCCCACGCGCGCGTGTGCCGATGCGCTGGGCGGCTTGATAGAAGGATTAAAAGCGAAAGGTATGGCTGCCGCCCGCGTGGGGGACGTGCTGGGCGGCACGGTATAGAACTTGACAGAGAAAACAGTATTGCCTAACGGCATAAGGGCCGTTTACGAAAAAATGCCTGATTGCCGCAGCGCGTCAATAGCCGTGTGGGTAAAGTCCGGCTCGGTTTACGAAGCGGGGGAGGAGCACGGCGCATCCCATTTTATTGAGCATATCCTTTTCAAGGGAACGAAAAGCCGCAGCGCATCAAAAATCGCGGCTGAAATGGACGATATAGGCGGCAACCTGAACGCCTTTACTTCAAAGGAATGTACCTGCTTTTATGCAAAGGTGCTGGACGAGCATATTGAAAAGGCCGTGGATATTATAAGCGACCTTATACTCTGCTCCAAGTTAGACGGGGACGATATAGAGCGGGAGAAGGGCGTTGTTGTCGAGGAAATACTGATGAACGACGATTCGCCCGAGGATGTTGCCAACGAGGGCATATGCTCGCTGCTGTATGAAGGCTGCCCCGTTGCCATGAACATATTGGGCACGGCGGACAGCGTGAACGCATTCACGCGGCAGTCGCTTACGGATTATATGGACAAGCGGTATCGCGGCGGCGATACGGTAATTTCCGTTGCGGGCAGCTTCAACAGGGCGGAGCTTGACGCAATGCTGCAAAATAAATTCGGCGCAATGCGCGCGGGCGTGGGGGAAGCGCGTATGCCCTCCGCCGTGGGCGCGGGCAGGCGCATGGGCTTTGCCGACAGGGATGCGGAGCAGGCGCATATATGCATAGGCATGCCGGGCTTCGGCGCGAATGACGACAGGCGCTTTGCAATGCTTGTGCTTAGCAACGTGCTTGGCGGCTGCATGAGCTCGCGCCTGTTTCAGCGCATAAGGGAGGAACGCGGCCTTGCGTATTCAACCTATACCTACCCCACGTCATACGCGGAAACGGGCTATCTTACGGCATACGCGGGCACGGGCCTTGCAAACGCAGCAAGGGTTACGGAGCTTATACTGGAGGAGCTTGAAAACGCGCGCAAAAACGGCATTACCAAGGCGGAATTCGACCGCGCAAAGGAGCAGATGCGCGTAAGCTATATACTTTCGTGCGAAAGCACATCCGCACGCAGCAGCGCAATAGGCAAGGCGGAGCTTCTGCTCGGCCGCGCGGAGGAGGAGGCAAGGCTTATAAAAAAGCTTGAGGCCGTAAGCATGGAGGACGTTGAGGGCATATTGAAAGATACGCTTGATCCCGACGGAATGTGCGCATTCGTTGCGGGAAGAACCGCGGGCATGGATACGGGCGCGATAGAACGGCTCATAAAGGGCTGAAGCATAAGGGTAAGGAGGGAAGCCGATGAGCCGAAGGCGGGTGAAGATAAAGCCCAAGTTTTATTTGATATTAGCTTTCATAATAGGCATAGCCGTAACGGTGCTTGCAATAGTGCTTCAGGATAGCGCCGGCGGCACGCTCAAGCGCGGCAGCATGGATGCGCTAATAACCAAAAAGGCCGTGCTGATACGCGATGAAATGAGCATAAGCGTGGATAAATACGACCGCGTGGAGTTCAAGGTGAGCGAAGGGGAAACGGTGTACGAGGGTATGCCCGTTGCAACCGTGTATAAATGGGGCTATACGGACGATATGGCGCAATCCCTGCTAAGCACGGAAACGGAAATATACAACGCGCAGAAAAGCCAGCTAAGCGGGGTTGACAATGCGGAGCTATCGAGCATTGAGCTGCAAATTGAGCAAAAGCGCGCCGCAATACGCGCCGCCGTAAGCATGAACGGCGAAGGGGATACGCTTACGCTGCAAAACGAGCTTAAAGCCCTTATGCTCCGGCGCGCCGTATTCCTTAAAAACACCGTGCAGCCAACGGAGGAGCTGACGCGGCTTTATAATTCGCGCGAGGATAAGCTCAATAGGCTTGCCGCATACAAAACGGATATATCCGCCGCGCATGACGGGCGCGTAAGCTTTTATTTTGATGGGTTCGAGCTGGTGCTGAATAAGGATAAGCTGGATACGGTGAACGCCGCGCTTGTGAACGCAACCGTTTCGGGGGCTGTGGATTCGCTTGGCGGGGCGTCGAACAATCTGCTGTACAGGCTTGTGAACACGCGCCTTTGGTACGTTGCGTTCGTAACGGGCAAAAACGACGCGGCAAGCCTTTGCGAGGGGCAAACGTATACCGTAACGTTTGATGGGTACGAAGGGCAAAGCTTCAGCGCAAGCGCAACGGAGCTTATCCATTCCGAAGCCGGCGTGCTGAATATGCTGGAGCTTAACGAGGACATGGGGGCGCTGCTGAACAGCCGCGTTATAACGATAACCGCGCGCGGCAGCGTGAGCGGCATGATCGTGCCGCTTGACGCAATAGCCTATAAGGATGGCGCAAGCATAATAACGATTGAGGACGGCCAAGACACTCACGACGTGCAGATAGATATTATTGCAAGCGATGAGGACAATGCAATTATCCGCGCGCGGGACGGCGAGGGCGCGCTCAGCGAAGGAATGAGGTACAAAAAGCCATGAGCATACGCGAAAACTATATTGAAATATGCAATAATATAGCCGATGCCGCAAAGCAGGCCGGAAGAAGGGCGGAGGACATAACGGTTATTGCGGTAAGCAAGTTTGTGGACGAGGAGCGCATACGCCAAGCGCACGAGGCGGGCGCGAATACGTTCGGCGAAAGCCGCGCGCAGGAGCTTGCCGAAAAAATGCCCATGTTTGAAGAATTCGGCGCGGATGTTCATTTTATTGGACAATTACAGAGCAATAAGGTAAAATATGTTATAGGCCGCGTTAAAACGATACAGTCCGTGGACAGGATAGAGCTTGCGAACGAAATTTCACGCCTGGCTCAAAAGAAGAACATCGTTCAAAGCGTGCTTATAGAGGTCAACATAGGCTCGGAGCCGCAAAAGGGCGGCGCGGAGCCGGACAGGCTGAATGAATTTTTATCGAGTATTTCCCGTTTGCCCGGCATTCGGGTGGATGGGCTGATGTGCATACCTCCCGCGGTGGGAGAGGGGGATGCGCGCCGCTATTTCGCCGGGATGAGGGAGCTGTTTGAAAAAGCGAAGGGGTATGAGCTTCCAAACGTTTTTATGAACACGCTTTCCATGGGAATGAGCGGGGATTACAGGGCCGCCGTAGCCGAAGGCGCAACAATGGTGCGCGTAGGCCGCGCGCTGTTCGGGGAGCGTATACGGCCCGGCTTCAAGGCGTAGATACACAGCAGCCGAAAAAGCATAAAGCCCGGAAGGAACTATTTCTCCAAGCGCCAAAAAATATTTTTTGATTGGAGGAATAACCAAATGGCAGGAGTATTGGGCAGATTTCTTGAATACATAGGTATTGAGGAAAACGACGCCGAGGATGAGGTTTACGAGGACGTGAATTATGAGGACGAATCCCGCGACAGCAACGTGGTGAACTTCGGTAACCGCGCCAAGAAAAACGCGCAGAGGGAATCGAACGTGGTTTCACTCCCCAACGCCGCTCAGCTTAAGATGATAGTCTATCATCCCGTAAGCTACGAGGATACCCAGAATATCATCGACAATCTCAAGAGCCGCAAACCTGTTATTGTCAACATGGAAGAGCTGGATCTTGATAGCGCGCAGCGTATTTTAGACTTTTTGTCCGGCGCAATATATGCGCTCAGCGGAACCATTTGCAAAATCTCCCATGGCATATTTGTCGTAGCCCCCACCAATTACGACATTATAGGCAACGGAGAAAACGACGAGGACGGCATCATCTGAGCCGTTCCGCGGCCGCCGCACCCGCTGCGGCGGCCATACCTTGATACCGATAAGGAACAGCGGCTTATGAACAGGGACGTAATTATAAACAAAGCCTTCACGCGCGCCTTTTTGGGCTATGACGCGGGGGAGGTGGACGCCTTTCTTGACGAGATAATACGCGAATTTGACCGAATAAAGCAGGAGCTGGACGTGGCAAGGCTGCGCAACAAAATGCTGCTTGAGGAGCTTGAGCGCTTCCGCGAAAACGCGGCGGAACAAAGGCGCGAACAGGCGGAAAACGCGGCGAACGCCCAAGCCGCGCCCGGGCAGGAGCAGACAGCCGCACCCCAAGCGGAAACGGCTGAACCCGAAGCCCAACCCGCCGAAGAAGCGGAGCAGGAGAGCGAAGCGGCAGAGCAGGAAAGCGAAGGCGAAGCTGAGGCGGGGAACGAAACCGAATCGGCGGAACCGGCTGAAACAGAGCCGGAGGGCGAATGTGAAGCCGGGGAGGGAACGCCGCGCGGCGAAGCGGCCGAATGCAATGCGGACGCGGAAAAAGCCGAGCCTGACGCGGCAGGCGCAGACCCCGCCGCAACCTAAAAGCACATCAAGAGCATATAATTTGGACCCTTTTTGCAGATAATAGGCAATATGCCTTTTGCGGGAGGGTCTTTTTATAATGCGGAAATTCGATTTGTACGGCGGCCTTAGGGACGCCGAATTATCAACGGAAAAGCTTGGCGCGCTTGCGCGGGAAACGGCTTCGCGCGCCGTTAGGGACGGCAGGAGCGCATTCTATAAGGCGAACACACGCGCCGCCGCGGACGATAGGCGCGCGCTTATAAGCGCGGATGCGGAGCTTGAAGCGGCGTATGCGGGCGGCACGGAGCTGCCCGTGGGCGCGGAGGACTTTGCAAATTCGTTTTACATAATAGAAAAAGCCGCAGGCGAGGCGGAAGCATATGCGCGGCGGCTATGCGCGCTGCCGCTTGAGGCCGAGGGCGAAAGGATAGGCTGTCCGCGGCTATATTCAATGGCGGTTGAAATGGCGGGGCATTGCGGCGGGCGCATAAACGGCGAAACGATAGACGGGTATTTGAATGCATATCAGGCGGTAAGGCCGCTTAAAATGCGGGAGCTGCGCGCCTTTGCGGGCATGCTCAACACGGCGCTTGTGCGGCAGCTAAGGCTGGATGCGGAAGGCATATGCAGCCGCGCCGAGCAATACGCCGCAGCTGAAAACGCGGCGGAAAGGCTATGCGCAATGCCCAAGGAAAGCCGGCGCAGGGAGGCGCTTATTGCAAAGCTTGAGCTTGAACACAACCCCGCCATGGCGGAGCGGCTGATGACAATACTTAGGGAGCGGGACGAATACGCGCTGTGCGAGCGGATAGAAAAGCGGCTTGCGTTCTGCGGAAGCTCCGCCGAAGTGCTGCTTTCGCGGGATAGAAGCGTTGCCGTGGCCTGTGCGCGGCGCATAGCAAACGCCGTAGCGTCGCTGAGATATTTGCAGGGCATGGATGGCGGCGCGTTCTTTGAACGGTACAGCGACGCCGAAGGCATATTGCGGCAGGATGAAACGTATGCGGCAATGGATGAAGCCTCGCGCGGATACTATGCGCAGCGGCTTGAACGCATAGCGGCGCTTTGCGGCGCGGGGGAAACCGTTGCCGCGCGTATGGCGGCAAAGCTTGCGGCGCAGGGCGGGGGCAAGGCGGCGCACATAGGCTACTATATCATTGAGCAGGAGGGCGTATGCCGCCTATGCTCCGCATTAAGGCCGGACAGACGCTTTAGCTATGCCGATGAGGATACGCGCCTTGCGCTTGTGCTTTGCGGCGAGGGCATAATAACGCTTGCGCTTGCGGCGCTTTGCGGCGCATCGGGCTGGATAGCGGCGGCGGCAGGCATTATACCGGCGTGGTGTATTGCGCGGGAAATAATCGTGCGTTTCGCGCTGAAGCTATGCCCTCCGCGGCGGATACCCAGACTTTCGCTTGAAGCGGGCATACCCGCCGATGCGGCGGCGATAGTAAGCGTTCCCGTGCTTATAAGCGGCGAAGGGGACGTTACCGCGGGCCTTGAACGGCTTGAAGCGCATTACCTTGCCAATCCGTACAGGAACTGCTGCTTTGCCGTGCTTGGCGATTTTAAGGACGGCGATACGGAGCATATTGACGGCGAGGACGGCCTTATAGCCCTTGCAAAGCATAAAACGGCGGAGCTTAACGCCCGGTACGCGGGCGGCGGGGAGCCGATATTCTATTTTCTGCACAGGAAGCGCACATATTCGCCCCAAAGCGGGAAATACATGGGGCATGAGCGCAAGCGCGGCGCAATAATGGAGCTGTGCTCGCTTATAATAAACGGGGACGACGAGCCGTTTGCGCTTATAACGGCCCCGCTGCCTGCAAGCATAAAATATTGCGTTACGCTTGATGCGGATACCGTGCTGCCCAAGGGCGAATTAAAAAAGCTGATAGGCGCAATGGAGCATCCGCTTAACGCGCCCGAGCAGGACGGCGCGGGCATGGTGCGCGCGGGATACGGCGTGATAGTGCCGCGCATGAGGCAGACGCTTAGCGGCGCGGCAAAAAGCAGGTTCGCCGCGCTTATTTCCTCCGCCGCAGGGGTGGACGTCTATTCGCTTCTTGCGGGCGAATATTATCAGGATGTATACGGCACGGGGCTTTTCGGCGGCAAGGGCATATTCAACGTGCGCTGCTTTTATTCCGCGCTGTTCGGCAAATTTCCCGATAACGCCATATTGAGCCACGATTTGATAGAGGGCTGCTATCTGCGCGCGGGCTTTGCGCACGATATTACGCTTTTTGATGAAGAGCCGGCGGCGTTTTTGCCGTGGTGGAGGCGGCAGCACCGCTGGATACGCGGGGATTGGCAGATATTGCCCTTTGCAACGGGCAGAATAAGGGATGCCTCGGGCGCGGTGTACGCTAATCCCTTGGATACGCTGAGCCGCGTGAAGCTTATATCGAATATGCTGAACAGCCTTGTGCCGATTGCGGCGCTTGTGTGCTTTATGCTAATGCCCTATACAAACGGCGGCCTGTATGCGGCGCTGGCGCTTATTGCCTTGTGCCGGGGCGCGGTATGGGAGCTTGTGGGCCTTGTTAAGCGGTTTTTTACGGCGCGGCTTGAGGAGCTTGACGTGCGCGGCGCCGTTGAGGAGGCGAAGCCCGCGCTGCTCAACGGCCTTATGCAGCTTTCCGCCCTGCCCTATGCCGCCGTGCGCACGGCGGACGCAATGGCGCGCACGCTGTGGCGCGTATGCGTTTCGCATAAAAATATGCTGCAATGGCAAACCGCGGCGCAGGCCGGCGGCAATGCGGAGGGGCTTGGCAAATACTATGCCGCCCTGTGGCCGTGCGTGCTTTTTGCGGCGCTGTTCCTTGCGGGGGCGTTCGTGGGGGCGCGGCTTGCGTGCCTGCTGCTGTTTGCGCTTTTTGCATCGGCGGGCGTGCTTATAATGTATCTTGACGCGCCGCCCCTTAGCTGCTGCTTAAGCGGCAGAAACAGGGAATATATACTTGCCGCCGCGCGGGACACATGGGCGTTTTTTGAAAAATTCTGCGTTGTGGAAAACGGCTTTCTGCCGCCGGATAATTTTCAGCGCCGGCCCCTTAACAGGGCCGTGGACAACACCTCGCCCACCAATATAGGCATGGCCGTAGTCTCCGCAATAGCGGCGCAGGAGCTTGGCTTTACGGACGAAAGCAGGCTTTGCGAAATGCTTTTTGGCATATGCGGAGCCATTGAAGGGCTTGATAAATGGCACGGGCATTTATATAACTGGTATTCGATAAAAACCATGCGCCCGCTGCACCCAAAATACGTTTCAACGGTGGATAGCGGCAACCTTGCCGCGGCGCTTATGTGCGCGGAGGCGAAGCTCGTTTCGCTTGGGCAGGGGGAGCTTGCGGCGCGGTTCAATGCGCTGTATTCGGGCATGGACTTTTTGCAGCTTGCGGATGAGGGCAAAAAACTGCTTTCAATAGGCTTTGACGTTCAAAACGGCAGGCTTTCCGATAGCTTTTACGACCTTTTTGCGTCCGAGGCGCGGCTGACCTATTTCGTTGCCGCGGCGCTGAATAAAATTGACGCGCGGTATTATTATTCACTTTCCCGCCTGATGACGTCCGTGCGCACGCGAAGGGTGCATCTATCGTGGAGCGGGACTATGTTTGAATACCTTATGCCGCTAATATTCACGGGCGGCGTATATATGAGCGCGGCTGGGGAGAGCGCGGAAAACGCCGTTGCCGTGCAGCAGCTATGCGCGCGGCGGGGTATGCCGTGGGGCGTGAGCGAATCGGGCTACTATGCGTTTGATGCAGATATGCTTTATCAATACCGCGCCTTTGGCGAAAGGCGGCTTGCGCTTTGCCCGCACAGGGAGGAGGAAAGCGTTGCCGCGCCCTATGCAAGCATGCTTGCGCTGATGATTGACCCAAACGGCGCCGCGGCTAATTTAAGGCGGCTGGAGGCGATAGGCGCACGCGGCGAATACGGCTTTTACGAGGCGGTGGATTTTACCGCGCGCAGGCTTCCCGATAATTGCGATATGAAAACCGTTGAAAGCTACATGGCGCATCATCAGGGCATGGCGCTTTGCGCGGCGGCGAACGCGCTAAAGGATAGCTGCATAAGCAGGCTGTTCCTTTCAAACGCATATGTGCGCGCGGCGAATACGCTGCTGGAGGAGCGGCGCGGCAGCCACTCCGTTGCAATACGCTTAAATCCCCCGCATACGGAGCGCGGCATAAGGCGAGGCGATGCAAGGCCGCCGAGGGTATCACACGGGCAATACAGGGTGAATGAATCAAAGCTATTGTCAAACGGCAGCTATACCGTGTTCCTATGCGATAACGGCACGGGATACAGCGCGCGCCGCGGCAAATATGTTACCCGCTTTACGCCCGACGGCATACGCAGCGCGGACGGGGTGTTCATTGCAATCAATGCGGGCGGGAGCGTGCTTTCCGTAACGGGCGCGCCGTTCAACGGCGGCGGGGAGTGCCGCTGTACGCTGGATGATTTCCGCGTTGTTCACGAAAATGAGCGGTACGGCGTTAAGACGAGAGCCGAAACATATGTTGACCCCGCGCGGGACGCCGAAATAAGGCTTATTACGCTTACCAATACCACCGATTGCGAGCTTAGCGCCGATATTGGCGTATTTGCGGACATGGCGCTTGCGGACGGGGACGAATTTGCGGCGCATCCGTCCTTCGTAAGGCTTAGCATAGATGCGGCGCTGTATTCGGGCGGGGTGATGTTCCATAGGCGAAGCGTAAGGAATGCAGGGCTTTGGGCATATGCCGCGCTTATTGATGCGGATACGCTTAAAGGCGACGCCGTGTATACCACGGATGCATTGATAATGCCCGGGCGCGGCGGCAGCATACGGGACGCAATGGAGCGGCTTACGGTTGCGCAGCAGGATGTGTCCTGCCCGATAGAGCCTATGCTGTGCGCCCGCGCGGTGCGCAGCATTGCGCCGCACGGCACGGTTAAGCTTGCGTTCATAATGGGCGCGGAGGATACGGAGCAGGCGGCGGCGGAGGCCATGCGGGGCGCGGCGGAGGGAGCGAAGGACATTGCATACCGCGCATGGGCAGCAGCAAAGCGCGAAAGGGGCATAAGCCGCATAAGCGCGGGCAAGGAGGAGCTTTTTGAGCGCATAGCCGCGCGGATAATAATGCATATTCCGCATAAAAAGCCGGATATGGCGGGGGTTGAGGCCGGGGCGGATATTCTTTACGCCTTTGGGCTTGACCCGTATACGCCCATTATAACGGTGCGCATAGGCAGCATAAGCGAGCTTAGGCTGCTTAAAACCCTGCTTGAAATGATGCGCTATATTTCCGCGCGCGGCGTTAAGGCGCAGCTTGCCGTTGTGGGCGGCTACCCAATGGAATATCAAAACGATTTAAGGTGCAGGACGGAGGGGCTTATACATGCCCTAAACGCAGGCGGCGTGCGGCTTATACACGGCTTTGAGCTGAGCGGCGGCGCCGAAGCGCGGCTGAACGCGCTTTCGCTTATTGTTATAGATACGCGCGTTGGCCTTAACAGGCAGTTTGCGCCGGAGGAGGCGCGCATATACGGCAACGCGGCGCAAGGGCAGGCGGCTGAAGCGGGCGCCGCGCAGGGCGATATTGAATACGGCTTTGATGCGGACGGCAGCTTTGTGTTTACGCTTCCGCCGAATACGCTTACGCCGCTGCCGTGGGCGAACATAATGGCGAACGGGCGGTTAGGCACGCTGGTTACGGAGCGCGGCGGGGGATATACATGGGGGCGCAACAGCCGCCAAAGCAAGCTTACGCCGTGGTATAACGACCCCGTGCGCGATCCGATGGGCGAATTTATGCTTATAATGGATAAGGACAGCGGGCGCATTTGGCAGGCGGAGGCGGGAAGGCTTGCGCATACGGAGCGAAGGGTGCGCTACGGCTTCGGGTATTCCCAATACATTGGCACGGAGGGCGGCATACGCATTGAAAAGCGCGTGTTTGCGGACGATACGGCCGCGGTGCGCTATGCGCTTATATCGCTTGAAAACTGCGGCGGAGCGGCGGCTCGGTTAAGGCTGTTTTTCGGGGCGGAGCTTATGCTGGGCGAACGCGAGCACCGCCACGCCATAGAAACGCGCCTTACGCCGCACGGCATAGCCGCGCGTTCGCTGATAAGCGGCGAAGGGGCGTATATAAGCTGCATAGGCGCGGACTGCGAATACGGCGACGACCGCGAGGGCGCGCTGAACGGGGCATGGAGCGGGGATGAAAAGCTCGGCTTCACGGGCGGCGCGCAGGGCTTTGCGGCGCTTAGGACGGATATGGAACTGAACGGGGGAGAGACGAAAAAGCTATGCATACTGCTTGGAGGCGGCACGGATACGGAGGCGGCGTGCGGCCAAAGCATTGGGGATATTGAAAATAAGCTTGGCGCAATAAAGGCCGCATGGCGGGAAAGGCTTGGCGTAATAAGAATAAAAACGCCCGATGCGCGGCTTGATGCGCTTATGAACGGGCGGCTTTGCTATCAAACGCTTGCCTCCCGCGTGCTGGGCAAAACGGGCTATTATCAATGCGGCGGGGCAACGGGCTTCCGCGACCAGCTTCAGGATATGCTTGCGCTTATATATTCGGAGCCCATGCGCGTGCGGCGGCATATTATCGAATGTGCGGCGCATCAGTTCATTGAAGGGGACGTTATGCATTGGTGGCATGAGCCGAACACGGGCGTGCGCACGCATATAAGCGACGACAGGCTGTTTTTGCCCTATGTTGCGGATGAGTATGCGCGCATAACGGGGGATAAGGCCATATGGCGTGAGCGTGCCGCATACGTTTCGGGGCAGGGGCTTGGCGAAGCGGAGCGGGACATATACCGCGCCATGGATACGGCGGATGAGAGCGAAAGCATATTCATGCACTGCATAAGGGCGATAGATTCCTCCCTTGAATACGGCGCGCACGGGCTGCCGCTGATGGGCGGCGGGGATTGGAACGACGGCATGGATAACGTTGGCAGGGGCGGCGGGGAAAGCGTGTGGCTCGGCATGTTCCTTTATGATGTGCTGCTCCGCTTTGTGCCGCTTTGCGCGGATATGGGCGAGGGCGAACGCGCCGCAATGTATAAGGAGCACGCAGAAGGGCTGAAAAAGGCCGTGCAGACGCACGCATGGGACGGCGCATGGTACAGGCGGGCGTATTTTGCCGACGGCAAAGCGCTTGGCGGCGCGGAGAACGAATGCTGCCGCATAGACCTTATATGCCAGGCATGGGCGGGCATAACAGGCATGGATAACGCGGATACGGCGTTTGCAAGCGCAATGAACGCGCTTGTGGATACGCGCCGCGCAACGGCCGCGCTGCTTGCGCCCGCGTTTGACAGGGCCGATGAAAGCATAGGCTACATTACGGCATATGTGCCGGGCGTAAGGGAAAACGGCGGGCAATATACCCACGCCGCGGCATGGATGATAAAGGCGGCGTGTGCGCTGGGCCGCGCGGGGGATGCGCATGCGCTGATAAGGCTGTTGAACCCCATTGAGCGCACGGCGGCGCGGGAGGGTATGCTAAGCTATATGGCGGAGCCCTACGCCGTTGCGGGGGACGTATACACCACCGCGCGGCAGCACGGGCGCGGCGGGTGGACATGGTATACGGGCGCTGCGGCATGGCTTTATAAATGCGTGCTGGAGGACGTGCTGGGCTTTGGGAAAAGGGGAGATACGCTTTATATAACGCCCTGCACGGAATTTGAGGAATACGAAATAGAATATCGCTTAGGCGGCGCAAAATATTATATAACGGTCAAAAAAGGCGCGCCGCGCGGCTATACGGAGGGCATAAGGCTTGCCGATGACGGAAAGGAGCACAGGATAGTGCTTTACAGGGAGTGAGCATTTGTGATATGGTTTTGCCATGAAGAACGAAACAGCGCAAAACATACCCGATAATGCACCCCTGCCCATGACAAAGCGCGAAATGCGGGCGCGCGGAACAGAGCAGCTTGATTTTGTGTACGTAATAGGCGATGCGTATATAGACCATCCCTCCTTCGGCCCGGCGATAATAAGCCGCGTGCTTGAAAGCCACGGCTATACCGTGGGCATTATATCCCAGCCCGATTGGCACGATGCCCAAGCCTTCCGCGCGCTCGGGCGGCCCAAGCTTGGGTTTTTGATAAGCTCCGGCAATATGGATTCAATGGTCAATCACTATACCTCCGCCAAAAAGCGCCGCAGCGAGGATGCCTATACCGAAGGCGGCGCGGCGGGCAAGCGGCCTGACAGGGCGGTTATAGTCTATTCCAACCGCTGCCGCGAGGCTTATAAAAACGTGCCCGTTATAATAGGCGGGATAGAGGCAAGCCTAAGGCGCTTTGCGCATTACGATTACTGGGACGATAAGGTTCGGCGCAGCGTGCTTTGCGATTCCGGCGCAGACCTTCTGCTGTACGGCATGGGGGAGCGCAGCGTTGTTGAGGTTGCGGACGCGCTGAGCGGCGGGCTTGATATAAAGGATATAACCTATATTGCGGGAAGCTGCTATATGACAAGCTCGCTTGAGCGCGTATATGATTACGAGCTGATAGAAAGCTATGAGGACGTGGCGGCGGACAGGAGCAAATACGCCTCCGCATTCATGAAGCAGTATCGCGAGCAGGACGCGATACGCGGCAGGCGCCTTGTGCAGCCGCACGGCAACGCATATATAGTGGTCAACCCGCCGAGTATGCCGCTTAGCGAAGCGGAGCTTGACGCAGTATACGACCTTCCCTATACGCGCGCGCCGCATCCAAGCTACCGCGGGGAGATACCCGCGCTCAAGGAGGTCAAATTCTCGCTTGCATCGTGCCGCGGGTGCTTCGGCGGCTGCTCCTTCTGCGCGCTCACGTTCCATCAGGGGCGCGTGGTGCAGGCGCGCAGCCATGCTTCGCTTATACGGGAAGCGGAGCTTATGACGCATGATAAGGAGTTTAAGGGATATATACACGACGTGGGCGGCCCCACGGCGGATTTTCGCTTCCCCGCCTGCAAAAAGCAGCTTGAATACGGCGTGTGCGCCGATAGGCAATGCTTAGGCTACGAGCCGTGCGGCCAAATGAGGGCCGACCATGCGGACTATGTTGAGCTGCTTGAAAAGCTTAGGCGCATAAAGGGCGTTAAGAAGGTTTTTGTCCGCTCCGGCATACGGTACGATTACGTTATGTACGATAAAAACGATGCGTTTTTGAACGCGCTTATAAAATATCATATCAGCGGGCGGCTCAAGGTTGCGCCGGAGCATGTGTCCGATAGGGTATTGAAGCTTATGGGCAAGCCGCGGCATCAGCTTTACGATGCGTTTACGGCGCGCTATGCCGCGCTTAACAAAAAGGCGGGGCGGGAGCAGTTCATAGTGCCGTATTTTATGAGCAGCCACCCCGGCAGCGACCTTAACGCGGCGATTGAGCTTGCGCTGTACCTTAAAAAGAGCGGGCAGAGGCCGGAGCAGGTGCAGGATTTTTACCCTACCCCCGGCACGCTTTCCACCTGCATGTACTATACGGGCATAGACCCGCGCAGCGGGGAGCGCGTATACGTTGCGCGGGATGCGGAGGAAAAGGCCATGCAGCGCGCGCTGATGCAATACTTTATGCCAAACTACGCGCCCCTTGCAAGAAAGGCGCTTAAAAAGGCGCACAGGGAGGATTTGATAGGCTTCTCGCGCGATGCGCTGCTGCCGCCGAGGGACATACAAAGGAACGATAAAAAGCGCGGCGGCAATGCAGGATTGAACGACAAAAAATTCATCAGGGAAAACGGCTCGAAACGGAGCGAACGCAAAAAATCCCAAAAACGGCCATAAAAGGCAATATCAAAGGCGATATGGCGGCATAACCCAACAAATATGAATGAACAAAAATAAAAGTTGCAAATCAAAAATTTGCACTTTTATTTTGTGTCGGCGTGTGCTAAAATCTTTACGATACAGTGTGGCTTTTTTGACAATTCTGCTGTAAAAAATCAAAGGAGGACTATCGTTCATGGCAGTCGGCAACGGCACCCGAAAAGAACAGTTCGAGCAGCTTGACCGCGTAATTGCGCAATGGAAGGACGTGGAGGGCGGTCTATTGCCCATAATGCAGAATGCGCAGGAAATAATAGGCTGCGTAGATGAAGAGGTGCAGCATTATATCAGCGCCGCAACAGGCATACCCGTAAGCACCATTTACGGGGTGGCAACGTTTTATTCCCAGTTCACGCTTAAACCGCGCGGAAAGTACACAATGGGCATTTGCCTTGGCACGGCGTGCTATGTGCGCGGCAGCCAGCAGGTTTTGGATGAGCTTGAAAAGCGGCTTGGCATAGGCGTTGGCGAAACCACGGCGGACGGAATGTTTACCATTAACGCAACGCGCTGCATAGGCTGCTGCGGCCTTGCGCCGGCAATGATGGTGAACGACGAGGTTTACGGCCGCCTTGTGCCGGGCGACGTGCCGGGCATAATAGAAAAATACCGCGCACGCGGATAAGGACGGCCGCATATGCGGGAATTATCGCTGCATATGACGGATATTGCCCAAAACGCGCTTGCCGCCGGAGCAACGCGCATAAGGCTGAAGGTGGATATAGACCGCAGGCGCGATATTATAAAAACCTCTGTTGAGGATAACGGCTGCGGCATGGACGAACAAACGCTTAATCACTGCACGGACCCATTTATGACAACGCGCGCAAGCAGGCGTATAGGCTTGGGGCTTGCGCTGTATAAGCTCAGCGCGGAGCAAAGCGGCGGCAGCTTTTCCATAAAAAGCAAGCTTGGCCGCGGCACGGGCGTATATGCGGACTATGTTATATCCTGCGTGGACCGCGCACCGCTCGGCAGCATGGCGGAAACCGTGGCGGCGCTTGCAGCCGCAAATCCGCAAACGGAATTTGAGCTTGAATACACGGCGGACGGCCGCGGCTTTACATTCATAGCAAATACGCCGCACGGGGGCGGAGCAGCATCGGCTGCGGCAGATATACAAAAACAAATTCAACAACGCATTGATGAAATAAACGGAGGTGCTGAACCAATATGAGATCCATACAGGAATTGGAAGCGATTCGGGAAAAGACGCTTGAAAACATGACCCTCAGGAAGGAACACAACGGAACGCGCATAGTTGTTGGCATGGCAACGTGCGGCATAGCGGCGGGCGCGCGCGGCGTGCTTACGGCGTTTATGGAGGAGCTTGCGCAAAAAAGGCTTATACACGTTGCGCTTACGCAGATGGGCTGCATAGGCATGTGCCATTTGGAGCCGATAGTGGAGGTGCATCAGCCCGGCCACGAAACGGTTACATACGTTAAGGTCACGCCCGATATGGCGCGCCGCATTGTGAGCGAGCATATTGAAGGCGGAACGCCGATTGAAGAATACACATTGGGCCATCACAGGGCCGCAAGCGCCAAATAAAGGGCCGCATAAGGAGGAAACAAATGGAATACTATCGTTCCCAGGTACTTATCTGCACCGGCACCGGCTGCTCATCTTCCAATTCTCCCGCCATAATAAAGCGATTTGAGGAATGCATAAAAAACGCCGGACTTGAAAAAGAGGTAAAGGTTGTGCGCACGGGCTGCTTTGGCCTTTGCGAAAACGGCCCCATATGCATAGTGTATCCCGAAGGCGCGTTTTACAGCCACATTAAGGTGGACGATGTTGAGCGCATAGTGAGCGAGCATCTTGTTAAGGGCCGCGTGGTGGCAGACCTTCTTTATAAAAAGAGCGTAACCGAGGACGGCAAGATACGCTCCCTTGAGGAAATAGACTTCTATAAAAAGCAAAGGCGCGTTGCGCTTAGGAACTGCGGCGTTATAGACCCGGAAAACATAAACGAATACATTGCCTTTGACGGATACAAGGCGCTTGCCAAGGCGCTTACGGAGATGAGCCGCGACGACGTTATAGACGTTATACTCAAAAGCGGCCTTCGCGGACGCGGCGGCGCGGGCTTCCCCACGGGGCTTAAATGGAAATTCGCCAAGGCTCCCGAAAGCGACGTTAAATACGTTTGCTGCAATGCGGACGAGGGCGACCCCGGCGCATTTATGGACAGGAGCGTGCTGGAGGGCGACCCGCACACCGTGCTTGAGGCAATGGCCATAGCGGGCTATGCAATAGGCTCTGAGCAGGGCTATATATACGTCCGCGCGGAATACCCCATAGCCGTAAAGAGGCTGCGCATAGCCATAGAGCAGGCGCGCGAGGCGGGTATGCTGGGCAAGGATATATTCGGCACGGGCTTTAACTTCGATATCGACCTAAGGCTTGGCTCGGGCGCGTTCGTATGCGGCGAGGAAACCGCGCTTATGACATCGATAGAGGGCAGCCGCGGCGAGCCGAGGCCGAGGCCGCCGTTCCCCGCCATAAAGGGTCTTTTCGGCAAGCCCACCATACTGAACAACGTTGAAACGCTTGCAAACGTTTGCCAGATAATATTGAACGGGCCGGAATGGTTCTCCTCAATGGGCACGGAAAAGAGCAAGGGCACAAAGGTATTCGCGCTGGGCGGAAAGATAAACAATACCGGCCTTGTGGAAATACCCATGGGCACAACGCTGCGCGAGATAATATACGATATAGGCGGCGGCATACCCAACGGCAAGAAGTTCAAGGCCGCGCAGACCGGCGGCCCGAGCGGCGGCTGCATACCGGCGGAGCATCTTGATATCCCCATTGATTACGATAACCTTATCGCCATAGGCTCCATGATGGGTTCTGGCGGCATGATAGTAATGGATGAGGACAACTGCATGGTGAACATTGCCAAGTTCTTCCTTGAATTCACCGTGGATGAATCCTGCGGCAAATGCCCGCCCTGCCGCATAGGCACGCGCAGAATGCTTGAAATACTGGAAAGGATAACCCACGGCAAGGGCGAGGACGGGGACATAGAAAAGCTTGAAAAGCTTGCAAAGAACATAAAGGCCTCCGCCCTTTGCGGACTTGGGCAGACCGCGCCCAACCCCGTATTGTCCACCATAAGGTATTTCCGCGATGAATACGAGGCGCACATTTACGAAAAGCGCTGTCCCGCGGGCGTGTGCAAGGCGCTGCTCAGCTACGCCATAGACCCCGAAAAGTGCCGCGGATGCAGCCTGTGCGCGCGCAACTGCCCCGCCGGAGCCATAAGCGGACAGGTGCGCAGCCCCTTCGTTATAGACAACAACAAGTGCATAAAGTGCGGCGCCTGCGAAGAAAACTGCAAGTTCGGCGCAATAGTGAAGCGCTAAAGCAAAAGAACGTTTGGGGACGGTACGCCGTCCCCTTTTGTCCGCGCCATGGTTAAGGCGGACTAACTTCTTTTGTGCTTTATCGTCCGCTGCGTCCGCTGCGTCCGGAAGCCCCTATTTGTCTATGTTTTTTACCGGACGATGAGTGGACGATGAATTTTATCGTCCGGTAACGGGTGTAGCACCACCACAAAAAAGCTGTCCCCGTTTACGGGGAAAGTGGCCGTGAGCGTTAGCGAATGGTCGAAAGGGGTGCGGGAGGTAAAGCTGCTTGGCGATTTTTTACTGTTCCCCCTCAGCTTCGCTTACGCTCAGCAGCTCCCCCGCAAGCGGTGGAGCCTTTTGGCGCACTTCACAAGCTTTCATATTAAGCCTGCCCTGAAAGGGGAGGTGGATTTTGCGAAGCAAAAGACGGAGGGGTTGCAACGGGGCTTTGCCTTTCCCCTCAACCCCTCAGTCGCCTGACGGCGACAGCTCCCCGTTCGGGGAGCCTTTTGGGATTGTGTAAGCACCGCCTATAAGCTGTCCCCGCGAG
>CABSAH010000008.1 GCA_902475645.1 uncultured Christensenellaceae bacterium
TATTGTCCGCAAGGTATGCGCCGTTTGCGGCGGAAACTATGGCATGGGCTATGGGGTGGGTGCTTTTGGCTTCAAGCGCGGCGGCAAGCTCAATAAGCTCCGCTTCCTCAAAGCCGTTCTCACATTCCGCCCCGGTAACAACGAAGTTGCCGCGGGTTATGGTTCCCGTTTTGTCAAGCGCAACGGCCTTAACGCCGCACAGCGTTTCCATAACGTTAGCCGCCTTCAGCATAACGCCGTTGGACGACTGCCTTGCAAGGCCCGCAAAGAACGTGAGCGGCACGCTCAGCACAAGCGCACACGGGCAGGAGATTACAAGCAGCAGTAAGCCGCGGTGTATCCATTCCTTCCATTCACCAATGCCGAAAAGCGGCGGCAGCACAGCCACAAGCAGCGTAAGCACCATTACGGCGGGGGTATATACGCGGGCAAAGCGGGTTATAAAATTCTCCATGCGGGGCTTGGACTCCGCCGCTTCCTCAACGGCACGTATTATTCTGCTGGCGGTGGATTCGCCCGCTTCACGCAGGGCAACGGCAACCAACCGTCCCGATTTGTTTATGCCGCCGGATACAAGCTCATCGCCCGCCGCAACATGTACGGGAACGGATTCGCCCGTTATTGCGGAAAGGTCAACGAAGCTTTCGCCTTCAACAACCGTACCGTCAAGCGGTATCCTGTCGCCCGGCAATATCTCGTATCTGTCGCCCGCCTTGGCCTCGTCCGCATGCTTAACAATGAATTGGCCGTTTTCCTCAAGCCTTACCGTATCCGGCCTGAGGTCAAGCACCTCCTTAATGGAGCTTTGGGAGCGGCCCACGGCTATGCCCTGAAGCAGCTCTCCTATCCTATAAAGCAGCATTACCATTACGCCTTCGCCGTAATCGCCAAGGGCTATTGCGCCTATGGTGGCAACGCTCATAAGCACGTTTTCATCCACTATGTTGCCGCGCAGCAGTCCCTTAAGCGCATTCCAAAGTATCTCTCCGCCTACTATTATATATGCCGCCAGAAGCACTATCGTTTTTATTGTTCCGTCAAGCAAAAATATGCCCGCTGCCGTCAGCGCGGCGCTTACGGCAATTATTATTATCTCGCTCTTTATGCTGTCCGCACTGTGCACATGGTCGTGACCGCATCCGCAGCCATGCCCGCGGCTATGCCCATGTTCATGCTTATGCCCGCAGCAGCCGTGTTCGTGTTCATGCTCATGCCCGCAGTCGTGTCCGCAGCAGCCGTGTTCGTGTTCATGCTCATGCCCGCAGTCGTGTCCGCAGCAGCCGTGTTCGTGTTCATGCTCATGCCCGCAGTCGTGTCCGCAGCAGCCGTCTTTATGATTATGATTTACGTCCTTACTCATCGTTCCCTTCCTCCTTTATTAAATCCTTTACAATCGAGCGGGCCAATATCCCCGCCTGCGTATCGGTAATATAATAAATAACGCGCTTGCCGCTCTTTTTATATTTCACCACGCCGCTTTGCCTAAGCAGCCTAAGGTGATGCGAAATGGAGGGCTGGCTCATTTTGAGCATATCCGCCAATTCGCATACGCACATTTCCTCAATGGCCAATATGCACAGCAGCCTTATCCGCGTTGGGCTTGAAAGCTGCGTAAACAGCTCCGATGCGTCAAGCGCCGCATCCTCATCGGGTATCATGCCCAGTATCTTTGCTTCGTGTATCGGGTCAACATGCTCCGTTGTGCAAACAAGCACCTTGGTTTTGCTGTCCATTGCGTTCTCCTTTCCCGCCTTTATATCCCACCCAAAGAGTATCATATAAAAGTATGTTTATATGATAATACGGTTATAATATATTGTCAAGCCGCAAGTGCATTGCAGCCATGTCGGTCCCTTCCATATTCAAGTTGACAAACCGTGATTTCGGCATTATACTACACAATATAAGTAAATATTGCGTTTGAGTGCCGCCGGTTTAGACAAAAATCGGCGGAGAATAGATAACCCGGTCAGAATCCGGGACGGTACCGCCACTGTATGCGTGGAGACGCCGCACAAGACAAATGTCAGCCATTGGGAGCAAATCCTGAGAAGGCCGTGCAGAGCGTTTATGATACGCGAGTCAGGAGACCTGCTCAAGCGTTTGCGCTTATGTACTCTCGAGTATGGAGGAATAGGCAAGTTGCTTTGCAAGAAACCGGTTGCGGCAGTCTTTAGGGACTACCGCAGTTTTTTGTTTTGCAAGGCGAAATTCATCCTGCCGTTTTCTCCGTTAAACCGTTGCTTTTTCACGGTGCATTGCACCTGAAAATAAAACATAAACCCAAATGGAGGAAACAAAAAATGAAAACCGCTAAGAAAATCGTTTCTGTGATGCTGGTGCTGAGCCTTGCCATCGGCCTTGCCGCTTGCAGCTCCGGCAATAAGGACAGCAAAGCCGCCGCTAAGCCCGTTCTTCTGGCCGTAAGCTTCGGCACAAGCTACAATAATAACCGTAACGTATCCATAGGCGCAATAGAAAGCGCCCTGCGCGAGGCATATCCCAATTACGAGGTACGCCGCGCGTTCACCAGCCAGATCATAATAGACGTTCTGAAAGAGCGTGACGGCATTGACATTGACAATGTTACCGAGGCCATGGATCGCCTTGTGGCGGATGGCGTTAAGGAAGTCATCGTTCAGCCCACCCACGTTATACCCGGCTTTGAATACGACGATGTTGTAGAAGAAGTCAGCAAGTATAACGACAAGTTCGACAGCCTGAAGATAGGCAAGCCCTTGCTGGTGGATGACGAGGATTACACCGACCTGATAGGCATACTGACCAAGGAGACCGCCCGCTACAACGAAGCCGGCACCGCCCTTGTGTTCATGGGTCACGGCACCGAGCATGAAGCCAACGCCACATACGGCAAGCTGCAGGAAAAGCTGACCGCCGCCGGATGCAGCAACTACTATGTTGGAACCGTTGAAGGCAGCCCCGAGCTTGACGATGTTCTTGCTTTGGTACAGGCCGGCAGCTACACCAAGGTCGTCCTGATGCCCCTGATGATCGTTGCGGGCGACCATGCCAACAACGACATGGCCGGTGATGAGGATGATTCCTGGAAGACCGCCTTTGAGAGCGCCGGTTATGAGGTGGAGTGCGTACTTACCGGTCTTGGTCAGTACGATGGAATCCAGCAGATGATAGTTGCAAATGCCGCCAAAACCATGGCTAAATAAGTATTTGGCAGAGCATTTCAGGTAAATAAGGAAAGCAGTCTCCGCCGCTATTTATATATTGGCAGGGGCTGCTTTTATCTTTTGAAAAGGAAACCACATATGAAAAAAACGTTACTCCCAATCGTTATAATGATTTGCGCGGTAATCTGCTCCGTTTTCGCGCCCGTTGCGGCCTATGCGGAGGCCGAGCCTGCCGCCGTCCCCGTTTATGCAAACCAGCTTGAGAACGGCTCCTATGAAATAGAAGTGGAGTCAAGCTCCTCCATGTTCAGGGTGGTAAAATGTGTTCTTACGGTTCAGGACGGTCAAATGTCCGTTACAATGACAATGGGCGGCAAGGGCTACGGCTTTGTATACCCCGGCACGCCTGAGGCCGCTGCACAGGCGCCGAAGGAGGAGCATATTCCCTTTGTACTCGATGGCGAGGGTAAAAAAACCTTTACAATGCAGATTGCGGCCTTGAATACGGATACCGACTGCGCAGCGTGGAGCATAAAGAAGGAAAAATGGTATGACCGCGTTCTGGTTTTCAGGGCGGACAATCTGCCCACGAGCGCATACAAAGCGGCCGATATAAAGGACGGAAGCTATAAAATGGACGTTACGCTTACGGGCGGAAGCGGACGCGCAAGCATAGAATCCCCTGCCGCCATAACGGCGCGCTCCGGCCTGCTGACCGCCACCGTTGTTTGGAGCAGTCCTAATTACGAATATATGCTTGTCAACGGCGTGCGCTTTGACCCGATACAGCAGGACGGTAATTCCACGTTTGAAATTCCCGTTGTTGCGGACGAGGATATGGCGGTCAGCGCGCTTACGGTTGCCATGAGCGAACCCCACCTTATTGAATATACGCTGCATTTTGACGGAACTACATTGAAGTCCCAAGGCAATATACTGCTGCCCGTTTTGATAGCGGCAATCGTGCTTATCGTTGCCGCGGCGGCGGTGATACTGCTGCTCAGGAAAAAGAAGGGAAATCCCGCATGAGGCGCAGGCGTTTTCTCCCCCTGATACTTACGCTTTGCATTATATGCGCCCTCCTTGCCGGATGCGCACATAGGGAGCAGAGTACGGGACTCGGCAACGGCTGGGTTCCTGAGCGGAGCATGGAGCTTCAGTTTGCCACGCAGTTTTCCGTTGACTATTATCAGGACGGCTATAAGCTGATATCCTTGGCGGACGGGAGCCGCTTTATTGTTATACCCGAAGGCGCGGCGCTGCCCGAAGGAATTGCCGATGACATAGTTGCGCTGTATCAGCCGCTTGAAAACATTTATCTTGCGGCAACCTCCGCCATGTGCTTGTTTGACGCGCTCAACAGCTTGGACGCCATACGGCTATCCGGCACAAAGGAGGACGGCTGGCACATTGAAAACGCCCGCCTTGCCATGCAGGAGGGCCGAATACTGTATGCAGGCAAGTACAGCGAGCCGGACTACGAAATGCTATTGGGGCACCGCTGCCCGTTGGCCGTTGAATCGCTGATGATAGGTCATGCGTCCGAGGTGAAGGATAAGCTGGAGGAGCTTGGAATAGCGGTATTCATAGATCAATCCAGCATGGAGCCGCATCCGCTTGGCCGCACCGAGTGGATTAAGCTTTATGCCGCCCTGCTGAACAGGGAAGCCGAAGCGGAGAAGCTGTTTGCAAAGCAGGTTGAATATCTAAATGCCGCGGCAGACGCGGAAAGCTTTGAAAAAACGGTAGCGTTTTTTCATATAAGTTCTTCCGGGCATGTGGTTGTGCGCAAAAGCGGGGACTATGTTACAAAGATGCTGGAGCTGGCGGGCGGCCGCTATGTGTTCGACAATATCGGCGATCCCGAAACCAGAACCTCCACGGTGGTTATGGAGATGGAACGGTTTTTTGCCACGGCAAAGGACGCGGATTATATTATTTATAACAGCACCATCGGCGGTGAAGTAAGAACCATTGATGAGCTGATTGCAAAGAACTCTCTTTTGGCGGAGCTGAAGGCCGTTCAAAACGGCAATGTTTGGTGCACAAGCGAAAACATGTATCAGGAAACCACACAGCTTGGACAGATGATACAGAGCTTCCGCAAGGTGTTCTCCGGCGAAGCGGACGATTTGGACGAGCTGCCCTATCTATACCGGCTGCGCTAAGCGGCCGCACCGCTTGCATTGAAACGACCTGAACGAAGGATTAAACATTAAGAAAGGCGTCCGGCTATGAAACTGAAAGATGGCATATCCGCTTCCGATAAAGAAAAAAACAGGCTTGGCAATATCGGCCGTTTTTCATTCGTCATGCTTTTATTGGGCTGTATGCTGATATTAGCTTTGGTGGTCAATGTCAATATCGGCTCCGTATCCGTTGCCGTAAAGGATGTGTTCCGCATGATTTGGGACGGGATACGCTACGGCATCGCCAATATCTGCACCCGCGGCGGATATGCGCAGGAATTTAACTCCGTAATCAACGGCTCCACCGAAAGCCAAATATTGTTCCGCATCCGCATCCCACGTATGCTGCTTGCCGCTGTTTTGGGCGGCGCGCTGTCGGTATCGGGATACCTGCTTCAGGTGTTTTTCCGCAATCCGATTGCGGGGCCTTTTGTGCTTGGCATATCCTCCGGCGCAAAGATGGTTGTTGGCATTACATTGATATTTCTTGCTCCGTATATAGGCAGCATCAGCTCCTTAACGTTGATACTTGCTGCGTTCTTAGGTTCATTGCTGATTACATTTATAGTTCTGCTGTTTTCGCAGAAGGTGCGCACAATGTCCATACTGCTTGTTGTGGGCATAATGGTAGGCTACATATGCGGGGCGGTGACTGATTTCTGCATAACATTTGCCAACGACCACGATGTTGTAAACCTTACAAACTGGTCCATGGGCGCGTTTGCCGGGGCAAGCTGGGATAACGTAAGGGCCGCGCTTATGATATGCATACCGGGTATACTCCTGGCGCTTTTGCTATCCAAGCCAATTTCGGCATATGCGTTGGGCGAAGGCTATGCGCAAAGCATGGGTATACGCATTAAGCCGTTCCGCATTATGCTGATACTGCTTTCAAGCCTTCTTTCCGCAAGCGTAACGGCGCTTGCAGGGCCTATTTCATTTGTGGGCATTGCGGTCCCCCACATTACAAGGATACTGCTAAGGTCCTCAAAGCCCATATTCGTGATTCCGGCAACGTTCCTTTGCGGCGCGGTATTCTGCGTGTTTTGCGATTTGATAGCAAGAACCGTGTTTGCGCCGACAGAGCTTGCAATAGGCACGGTAACTTCCGTATTCGGCGCGCCTATCGTTATTTATATGATGGTCAAGCGCCGCCGCGCACAGGAGGATTGACATGGATTACTATTTCAAAACGGAAAACCTGAGCGTGGGCTACAACGGAAATACGCTTATACGCGATATCAACTTGAAGCTGGAAAAGGGAAAGATACTTACGCTGATAGGCCCGAACGGTGCAGGCAAGTCCACCATACTCAAATCCATTACCCGCCAGCTTGAAACCATTCGCGGCACGGTATATATCAACGCGCAGGAGATATCCGAATGGTCCCCCAAGGATATGGCAAAGCAGGTAGCCGTTGTTTTGACGGACAGGATACGTCCGGAGCTGATGACGTGCGCGGAGGTGGTGGCCATGGGGCGCTATCCGTATACAAACCTGTTCGGCAAGCTCACGCCAAGGGACAAGGAGGCCGTGCGGGAGGCATTGGAGCGCGTACACGCGCTTGATTTGGCGGAGCAGGATTTCACCACCCTTTCGGACGGGCAGCGGCAGCGGATAATGCTTGCAAGGGCAATATGTCAGGAGCCGGAGATTATAGTTTTAGACGAACCAACGGCATATTTGGATATACGCCATAAAATAGAGCTGCTGGATATTCTGCGCGAAATGGCGCAAAAAAAGGATATTATGGTTATAATGTCCCTGCATGAAATCGATTTGGCAATGAAGATATCCGATTATCTTCTTTGCGTGAAGGGCGATACAATCGAAGCCTTCGGCCCGCCCGAGGTTATACTTGAAAACCGCACCATTGAGCATCTTTATGATATTAACAACGGTTCCTATAATCTTCTGTTCGGCAGCATTGAGCTGACAAAGCCGGAGGGCGCGCCGCGGGTATTTGTAGTGGCCGGCGGCGGCTATGGCATATCCTTTTACAGGGCCTTGCAAAAGCGCGAGATTCCGTTTGCAACAGGTATTCTTTTTGAAAACGATGTTGATTGCCAGGTGGCAACGGAGCTGAGCAATCATGTTGTTGCCGCGCCCGCGTTTGAGGCAATGACGGACGAGCATTTCAGCAAAGCCTCCTCCCTGCTGCTGCAATGCAAGGCGGTGATAGATGCCGGAACGCCTGCGGGAACGTTTAATCGGCTGAATCTAAAGCTAATTGAATTGGCGGAGAATAACAACATTCCCATTCATCGCGGCAAAAGCGCTGCGGAGGCACACTCATGGAATACATGATACCGAGAATCGTTCTTGCAGGGACGAACAGCGGCTGCGGCAAAACAACCGTTGCCTGCGCCATACTTCAGGCATTGGTAAACCGCAAGCTGAACGTTGGGGCATTTAAGTGCGGCCCGGATTATATCGACCCGATGTTTCACAGCCGCATCATCGGCGCCGAATGCACCAACCTTGATTTGTTTTTCTTTGATGAAAACACGCTAAAATACCTGCTTGCAAAAAACGGCGCAGGCAGGGACATAAGCGTTATAGAGGGCGTAATGGGCTTTTATGACGGCATGGGCTTAACAACGACCGCCGCAAGCACATACGAGGTTTCATTATTCACCGAAAGCCCCGCCGTGCTTGTAGTTGCCGCAAAGGGCGCATCGCTATCCATTATGGCGGTCATACAAGGCTTTTTGGATTTTTGCCCAAACAATCGTATAAAGGGCGTTATACTCAATCAATGCACCGCGCCGACATATTCCGTGCTTGCAAGGGAAATTGAGGCGCGCTTTGCGGGAAGGGTGCAGCCGTTAGGCTTTTTGCCGACAATGCGGGAATGTTCTTTGGAAAGCCGGCATCTTGGGCTTATTACCGCGGATGAGGTACAGGGGCTGCATGAAAAGCTGAATATGCTGGCTTCGCAGGCGGAGCGGACCATTGATATAGACGGGCTGCTGGCATTGGCAGAAAGCGCCGCTCCCGTTTGCTGCGATGAGGTCAACCTGCCAAAACAGCGGGAAACGGTTCGCATTGCCGTTGCCCGCGACAATGCTTTTTGCTTTTATTATGAGGATAGCTTGGATGCGCTTAGGGAAATGGGTGCGGAATTGGTTCCGTTCAGCCCGCTTTCGGATAGCGAGCTGCCGCAGGATATTCAGGGGATGTATTTAGGCGGCGGCTATCCCGAGCTATATGCGCAGCGGCTTAGCGAAAACGCACCTATGCGCGCCTCCGTCAAGGCGGCTCTTGAAGGGGGCGTACCGTGTATTGCCGAATGCGGCGGCTTTATGTATCTTACCGAATCAATAGCAAGCTATCCCATGGTAGGCTTTATTCCCGGAAAAAGCTTTGATACGGGCAAGCTCACAAGGTTCGGATACATCAGCCTTAAGGCCGGGCATGATACGCTGCTCTGCACAGCCGGAGGGGAAATCCGCGGCCATGAGTTTCACCATTGGGACAGCGAAAACACGGGCGGCTCATTCACGGCCGCAAAGGCATCGGGCAAAAGCTGGAAATGCGTTCACGCAACCGAAACGCTTTATGCCGGATATCCCCACTTCCATTTTTATTCAAACCCTGACTTTGCCGTCAGCTTCTACAATGCATGCCTAAAGGAGAAGCATAAAAATGATAACTAACATAAAGCCAACGGACATTGAAAAGCGCAGCTTTGAAATCATAACGGAGCTGCTGGGCGACAGGGTGCTTGACCCGCAAAACGAGCTTGTGATAAAAAGAGCCATTCATACGACGGCCGATTTTGACTACGCGGATAATCTGGTATTTTCCGAAAATGCGGTGGCAAAGGGCATCGAAGCCCTGCGAAGCGGCTGCGATATTGTTACCGATACGCAGATGGCAAAATCCGGCATCAACAAAACCATACTTGAAAAGCTTGGCGGCACAGCGCATTGCTTTATGTCCGATGCGGATGTTGCAGGCGAGGCAAAGCAGCGCGGAATAACGCGGGCATATGTATCCATGGAGCGCGCGGCAAAGCTGCCGAAGCCCTGTATATTTGCTATCGGCAACGCCCCCACGGCGCTTATTGCCCTGCACGATATGCTTGAAAAAGGCGCCATTACCCCCGCGCTGATAATCGGCGTTCCGGTAGGCTTTGTCAACGTTGTGGAAAGCAAGGAGCTGATAATCGGTTCAAACGTTCCCCATATAGTTGCAAGGGGGCGCAAGGGCGGAAGCAACGTTGCGGCGGCAATATGCAACGCGCTGCTATATCAAATTATGCGGTGACGCTTATGGAAGATTACATAGTAAAGGACGGGAAAAAGCTGCGTTTGGGCTATACGACAGGCTCCTGCGCCGCCGCTGCATCAAAGGCGGCTGCATGGATGCTCCTGACCGGAAAGCGCAAGGAGCGGATACAGATAGATACGCCAAAGGGTATTACGCTTAACCTTAACGTGCTGCAAATCAGCATGGAGGACGGCGCGGTATCCTGCGCCATTGAAAAGGACAGCGGCGACGACCCCGATATAACCAAAGGCTCCCTTATATTTGCGCGAATATGCCGCACGGAAACGCCGGGGATAACCATTGAAGGCGGGCAGGGCGTGGGCCGCGTGACAAAGCGGGGCTTGGATCAGCCAATCGGCGCCGCCGCCATAAACTCCGTCCCGCGGCGGATGATACGCGAAAACCTTGAGGAGGTATGCCGTTTGGCAGATTACCACGGCGGGCTTTCCGTCGTTATATCCGTGCCGGATGGGGAACGCCTTGCAAAAAAAACGTTTAATCCACGCTTAGGCATAGTAGGCGGCATTTCCATATTGGGTACCACCGGCATTGTGGAGCCAATGAGCGAGCAGGCTCTTGTTGACACAATACGGGTGGAGCTTAATCAGCGGAAGGCCAACGGCGCGGAATACGTTCTGCTCACTCCGGGCAATTACGGTTCGGAGTATATTCAAAGCGGCATGGGCATCGACCCTCAAACAGCGGTTCTAACCTCCAATTTTATAGGGGATGCGCTTGATATATGCAGGGAGCTTGGCTTTAAGGGCGCGCTGCTCATAGGCCATATAGGAAAGCTTGTAAAAATAGCGGGCGGCATGCTGAACACGCATTCAAAATACGGCGACTGCCGCATGGACATAATGGCGGCTCACGCGGGCGCTGCCGGGCTTCCCGCCGCGCAGATTGCGGAGATGCTCAACTGCGCTACCTGCGATGACGCCGTCCGCATTTTGAACGAATTCGGGCTTTGCGCGCAAACCCTAAGCAGCATTACAGGCAGAATATCATTTATAATGGATAATAGGGTTGCGGGCGAAACGGAAACGGGCGCTATACTCTTTTCCAAGGAATACGGTCTTTTAGGCGAAACGGAGAATGCCCGTTCGCTATTGAAACTGATTAGGGAGGAATAAAACATATGGTGCATTTTGTAGGCGCGGGCAGCGGAGCGGTTGACCTGATAACGGTAAGGGGTTCCCGCCTTTTGAGCGAAGCAGACGTGGTTATATACGCCGGGTCCTTGGTCAATCCCGACCTGCTCTGCTATACAAAAGAGGGCTGCGAAATCCACAACAGCGCCAAAATGACGCTGGAGCAGGTTATAGACGTAATAAAAAAAGCGGAGAAGGACGGAAAAACAACCGTTCGCCTCCATACGGGCGACAGCAGCATTTACGGCGCGGTGCGGGAGCAGTTCGACGCGCTGCAGGAGCTTGGCATAGAATACGATGTTTGCCCCGGCGTAAGCTCCTTCTGCGGCGCGGCAGCCTCCCTTAAAACGGAATACACCCTGCCCGACGTTAGCCAAACGGTAATTATTACGCGGACAGCGGGCCGAACCCCCGTTCCCGAGCGGGAGTCCATACGCGCCCTTGCCGCACATCAGTCCACAATGGTGCTGTTTCTAAGCACATCGCTTACGGAGCAGCTTCAAGCCGACCTTCTATCGGGCGGCTATCCCGCAAGCACGCCCGTGGCGATAGTATACAAGGCCACTTGGCCTGAGGAGCGCATATTCCGCTGCACCGTTGAAACGCTGCATCAAACGGTAGTCTCAAACGGGCTTACCAAAACCTCGCTCATAATTGTAGGAAGCTGCATGGGGGATAAGTATCTGCGTTCCCTGCTGTATCATCCCGGCTTCACAACGGAATTCAGAGAGGCAACGGAATGAACATAGCGCTGTTTGCTTACAGCCGCCGTGGCTGCCGCACCGCCCGCGCGGTAATGCAGCTTTTTATGCAGCATGATATAAAGGCATACACAATGGAGCGTTTTGCGGAAAATGGGTTCGATAATATCCCCCGCCCGTCAAGGCCCTTTTACGGCGAGCTTTTCTCTTGGGCCGACGCTATGATATTCATAGGCTCCTGCGGAATAGCCGTAAGGGAGATAGCGCCGCATGTGCGGGATAAGCAAACCGACCCTGCGGTAGTGTGCATAGATGAGCTTGGACGCTTTGTTATACCGTTGCTGTCGGGGCATATAGGCGGCGCAAATGAAATGGCATTAAAAATAGCCGCGGGGCTAAATGCCGTTCCGGTCATAACAACGGCAACCGATATAAACAACAGATTTTCCGTGGATGCATGGGCTGCCGCGAACGGCTTTGTTATTGACGATATCCGCGGCGTTAAAGCGGTATCCTCCGCCATTTTGGAGCGGGATATTCCCCTGTGCTGCGATTTTGCCATAACGACCATACTCCCAAACGGCATTGTATTGGGCGACAGCGGGGATGTCGGGATATGCATTTCATACAATAAAAAGCAGCCCTTTAAGCAAACGCTGCGGTTAATTCCCAAGGTATTGCATATAGGCATAGGCTGCAGAAGGGGAATTTCGGACTCCGCCATATGCGATGCGGTAAACGGGGCATTGGCACGGAACGGACTGGACATAAAAGCCGTTAAGTGCATAGCCTCCATCGATTTGAAGTCCGATGAAGAAGGGCTGCTGAAATACTGCAAGGATATCGGAATTAAGCCCGTGTTCTATTCATCTAAGGAGCTTAATGAAGTTTCGGGAGAGTTCACGCCCTCCGCATTTGTTCAAAGCGTGACAGGCGTGGATAATGTATGCGAACGGGCGGCGCTTATCGGGGCGGATAAGCTGATAGTGAAAAAGACCGCCTTAAACGGCGTAACAGTCGCAATAGCGGCGGAAAAAACGGAGGTGTGCTTTGGGTAAACTGACGGTTGTGGGCATCGGCCCCGGCAATTATGAAAACATGACAATTAAGGCTGACCGCGCATTGCAGTCATGCGACGTTATAATAGGCTATCATGTGTATGTGGAGCTTATAAAGGAGCGTTATTCGGACAAGGAGTTTTTGACCACGCCCATGACGCAGGAAACCAAGCGCTGCCAAATGGCCATAGATATAGCCAAGCAAGGCAAAAACGTTGCAATGGTCTGCTCCGGCGACAGCGGGATATACGGCATGGCGGCATTGATATATGAGCTTAGGGGGGAATGCTCCGTCCCCGAAATTGAGGTTATTCCCGGCCTTACTGCCGCCTGCAGCGGGGCGGCGCTGTTAGGCGCGCCCCTTACCCACGATTTTGCCGTAATATCGCTCAGCGACCGCCTTACGGAGTGGGCTAAAATAGAAAGGCGGCTGGAGGCTGCCGCGTCCGCGGATATGTCAATTGTGCTTTACAATCCTTCAAGCCGCGGCAGACCCGACCATCTCCGCAGGGCCTGCGATATATTGCTGCGCCATCTTCCCGAAAGCCGCATTTGCGGCGTAGCCCGGAATATAGGCAGGGACGGCGAGGGCAAATGCCTAATGTCCCTTGGCGAGCTTAAAGCGGCGCCTGTGGATATGTTCTGCACCGTATTTATAGGCAATGCCGCAACCATGAATATTTTACAGAATATGGTAACGCCGAGAGGGTATCACGATGTATAGGATATGCGTTTTTGCGGGGACGACGGAGGGACGGGAAATAATCGCTTTCTTGGGCTCCCAGCCCGTTGACGTTACGGCCTGCGTTGCAACCGAATACGGCGAAACGCTGCTCCCCGCTGCGGATAATCTGACCGTTTCGGCAAGGCGGCTTCCCGTGGCGGAGATAACTCAAATGCTTTCCGATACGGCCTTTGATTTGGTAATAGACGCCACGCACCCATATGCGGCCTCCATAACGGATAGCATATATACCGCCTGCCATGCAACGAATACGGAATACCTTCGCCTTTTGCGCGAAGCGTCGGCGCTGCCCTCTGACGCCGTATATGTTCCCGATACGGATGCGGCAATAGATTTTTTGGGCGGCACGGAGGGCAACATTCTTCTTACGACCGGAAGCAAGGAGCTTGCTAAATTCAGTAGGCTGACGGGTTTTGAGGAGCGCGTATACGCCCGCGTTCTGCCAATGGAAGCATCCCTTGACGCCTGCCGTGCAGCGGGCCTGAAGGCGGCCCACATAATTGCCATGCAGGGGCCGTTTTCTGAGGAAATGAACCTTGCCATGCTCCGCGCCGTTTCCGCCTCATGGCTTGTAACAAAGGATGGCGGCGAGCAGGGCGGCTTTGACGCAAAGACTGCCGCGGCAAGAAAGGCGAACGCAAGAATGGTGGTAATAGGCCGCCCCGCACAGAGGGACGGAGTTTCTTACTCCAAGGCCATAGAGCTGCTGTGTGCGCGGTTCGGCTGCATCAATAAGCCCCATGTGGATATTATAGGCATCGGCCCCGGAAGCCGCGATATGATGACCAAGGAGGCTCGCCTATCCATTAAGCAGGCCGATTGCCTAATCGGAGCAAGGCGTATGCTTGAGGCTGTTGCCTCGCCCGAACAGCGAATATACAGCGCCATTGCGCCCAATGACATTGCGGATTTTATATTTGCGCATGCCGAATACCGGCGCTTTGCCGTGGTAATGTCCGGCGACGTTGGCTTTTTCAGCGGCACAAAAAAACTGCTGCCGCTGCTTGACCCCTGCGAGGTGAACGTGCTGCCCGGTATCAGCTCGTTGGTATATCTGTGCGCACGATTGAAAACATCCTATGAAGATGTTTTTGTCACCAGCGTGCATGGACGTAGGCACGATATAGTGCCCGATGTCCGCGCCCACAGCCGCGTATTTGCATTGGTCGGCGGAGAAAACGGCATGCGGGAGCTTTGCCGCTCCCTATCTGCTGCCGGCCTTGGCGGCGTGCAAATCGGCATAGGGGAGCGGTTGAGCTATCCTGATGAAAAAATTACACAGGGCACGGCGGAGCAGCTTGCAAACGGCACTTACGACGCGCTAAGCGTTGCTTTGATTGAAAACGACCATACGGACGCCGTTGTTACCCACGGCCTGCCCGATTATATGTTTAAGCGCGGCGACGGCGCGGACGGCGTAATTCCCATGACAAAGAGCGAGGTACGCGCGGTATGCCTTTCAAAGCTTAGGCTTACCGAGCGTTCCGTCTGCTGGGACGTTGGAGCGGGCACGGGCTCCGTGGCGATAGAGATGGCGATGCAGGCAAAGCATGGAACGGTTTACGCCATTGAGCGAAAAAGCGAGGCGGTAAAGCTGCTGCACCTTAACAGAGAAAGCTTTTCGGCTGAAAACCTTTCGGTAATCTGCGGCTGCGCGCCCGAAGCCTGCATGGATCTGCCTGCCCCCACCCATGCGTTTATAGGGGGAAGCTCCGGCAATATGCGGGAAATTCTTTCGCTCCTGCTCAACAAAAATCCGCGCATACGCATTGTGGCAACGGCTATTTCGCTTGAATCCGTAGCTGAGCTGACGGAGTGCATGAAGGAATTTGCGTGGAGCGAAACGGAGGTAATATCCATGCAGGTTGCACGCGATAAAAAGGCCGGAGCTTATCATCTTATGACCGGACAGAACCCGATATATATTTTCACATTGCAGGCGGGGGGCGACCAATTATGAAGTGGTCCTTGGCTGCATTGATAATAGGCTTTGCAATCGATTTGGCCGTTGGGGACCCGCACGGCTTCCCCCATCCCGTTATTTGGATAGGGAAGCTTATAGCCGCGCTTGAACGCGGGCTGCGCAAGCTGTTCCCCAAAACGGATACGGGAGAAAAGCTTGCCGGGGCTTTACTGTGGCTAATAGTGGTATCGGTTGCTTTTTCGCTCCCCGCGCTTATGCTTTGGCTTTGCCACCGCGTAAGCCCATGGCTGCGGCTTGGCGCGGAAAGCATAATGAGCTGGCAGATACTTGCCACAAAATCGCTCGGGGATGAAAGCATGAAGGTCTACCGCGCACTTGAAAGCGGCGATATTGAAAAATCCCGATACGCCGTATCCATGATAGTAGGCAGGGATACAGCGGAGCTTGATGACGCAGGGGTGACGCGCGCCGCGGTGGAAACGGTTGCGGAAAACACGTCCGACGGCACGGTTGCGCCGCTCATTTTTCTTGCAATAGGCGGTGCGCCGCTCGGCTTTTTCTATAAGGCGGTCAATACCATGGATTCAATGCTGGGCTACATTGAGCCGCCGTACAAAAACATAGGCTTAATCCCCGCAAAGGCGGATGATGCTTTGAATTATATCCCCGCGCGTATTTCCGCATTGCTTATGCTTGCGGCAGGCGCTATACTTCGTTTGGACGTTAAAAACGGATGGAGGATATTCCGCAGGGACCGCTTCAATCACGCCAGTCCCAATTCCGCCCAAACCGAATCCGTCTGCGCAGGGCTTTTGGGGCTTAGGCTTGCGGGGGATGCGTGGTATCACGGCGTGCTGCACAAGAAGAAATATATCGGCGATGCGCAGCGGGAAATAGAACACGATGATATACCGCGCTCTGTACGCCTGCTGTATGTTACCGCGCTGCTTGCGCTGCTTTTGAGCGGCGTTATCAAGCTGCTGATTATACTTATGCTCTAAAGGAGGAACGGATGCTTTATAGGACAAGCAACCCTCACGGCGGGGATATTTACGAAGAAAAAACGGTGCTGGACTATTCATCCAATACCAATCCCTTAGGGACTCCCCAAGGGGTTTTGGATGCAATGAGCGAAGCGCTGCAAAACGTGCATCATTATCCCGACCCCTATTGCAGGGAGCTGGTGCGCGCCATCGCCGCCTTTGAAGATGTTCCGCGCGAATATATACTTTGCGGAAACGGGGCCGCGGAGCTTATATATGCATATAGCGAGGCCATCGGAGCAAGGCTTGCCGCGGAGGTGGCGCCTACCTTTGCGGAATACGCTCTCGGCCTTGAACGGACGGGATGCAGGGTGGAGCGTTATGCATTGCATAAGGACAACTATTTCGACTTGGACGACGGCTTCTTGGAATTCTTAGCGGAGCATAGGCCGGATGCGGTGTTCCTGTGCAATCCTAATAATCCGACAGGGAGAACCGTTCGCCCCGATGTGCTTGAACGGATACTGGACTTTTGCCATAGGCATGATGTTCACATGTTTTTGGATGAATGCTTTATTGACCTATCCGACGACGGGGCAAGCATGAAGGGTTTTTTGAAGGCGCATCCGGAATTATTTATACTTAAAGCCTTTACAAAAAGCTACGGCATGGCAGGCGTGCGCTTAGGGTACTGCCTGTGCTCCGATGGTGAATTGCTTGAAAAAATGGCCAAGGCGACGCAGCCATGGAATGTATCCATGCTTGCACAGGCCGCCGGCGTTGCGGCATTGCGGGAGGAGAGCATTCTGATGAAGGCAAAGGAGCTAATCATCGCGGAGCGGCGTTGGTTGAAGAGCCAAATGGAGGCGCTCGGCTTTTGGGTTTGCCCCTCCGCCGCAAATTACCTGCTGTTCCACGGCAAGCCAAATCTGCATACGGCGCTGAGGCAATACGGGATAGCCATAAGGAACTGCGATAATTACCACGGTCTCGACTCGGGCTGGTACAGGATAGCGGTGCGCCTGCATAATCAAAACGAGCAGCTTATAGCCGCCGTGAGGCAAGTGTTGGGAAAGGAGCAATAATGGCAAAGAACATTATGATACAGGGCACTATGTCCAACGCGGGAAAGAGCCTGCTTTGCGCGGGGCTTTGCCGCATATTTGCGCAGGACGGATACTGCGTTGCGCCGTTCAAGAGCCAAAATATGGCGCTTAATTCATTTATCACCAAGGCGGGCGGAGAGATGGGACGCGCGCAGGTTGTGCAGGCGGAGGCTGCCGGCATAGAGCCGGATACGCGCATGAACCCCATTCTGCTCAAGCCTACAACCGACGTTGGCAGTCAGGTAATAGTAAACGGTAAGGTTCAGGGAAACATGAGGGCCATGGAGTACTACCGCAAAAAGCGGGAGTTCATACCACAAGTGCTGGAAGCCTACAACAGCCTTGCGTCCGAATTTGATATTATTGTTATAGAGGGCGCGGGAAGCCCTGCGGAAATAAACCTAAAGCAGGAGGACATAGTAAATATGGGCCTTGCCAAGCTGGTGGATGCGCCGGTGCTGCTGGTTGGCGATATTGACCGCGGCGGCGTATTTGCCCAGCTTTACGGCACAATAGCGCTGCTTGAGCAGGACGAAAGGGCGCGCATCAAGGGCACCATTGTCAACAAGTTCCGCGGCGACAGAGCGATATTGGAGCCCGGGCTTAAAACGCTTGAGGAGCTGTGCGGCGTTCCGGTTGCGGGCGTTATTCCGTATACCCATGCGGATATTGACGACGAGGACAGTCTGACGGAGCGCTTTAACAAATCCGCCGAACGCAAGCTAATCGATATTGCCGTAATCCGCCTGCCGCGAATTTCCAACTTTACGGATTTCAGCCCGTTTGAAAGATACGGCAATGTTTCGTTGCGCTATGTTGACAGCGTAGCGGAGCTGCACCGGCCGGACATTATAATTTTGCCCGGCACAAAAAGCACGATAGCCGATTTGAAATGGCTGCGCCAATGCGGGCTTGAGGCTGCCGTTCACAAGGCCGCAACCTCCGGCACGCTTGTTTTCGGCGTATGCGGCGGCTATCAAATGCTCGGCAGAACCGTTTCCGACCCCGAGCAGGTGGAGGCGGCAGGCGTTGCCGAAATACTCGGCATGGGACTATTGGAAATGGATACGGTTTTCTTGGGTGAAAAGGTTCAAAGCCAAACCTCGGGCGTATTTTCCGGCATAGGCGGCATGCTGTCCGGCTTAAACGGAATACGCTATTCGGGATATGAGATACACATGGGGCGCAGCGAAGCCGAAATGCCCGCGCTTGCAGGGGCAGGCAATGTATACGGAAGCTATGTTCACGGCATATTTGACGCCCCGGGCATAAGCGATACGATATTGAAAGCCGTATGCACAAAAAAGGGCATAGACTTCAACGCGCTTGACACATTCGATGTAAGCGAATACAAGGAGCGCCAGTATGATATGCTTGCCGACGCCGTGCGGAACGGGCTGAATATGGATTTTGTATACCGTGTTTTGAATAGGGAGGTTTGAACAGGGCGGTCTTTTATTAAATGCCATGTTGAAAACAAAACAACCGATTGATTATTGATTCCCCTGCCATCCCCCGTTTATAATAAAATCACACCGGTGAATCAAAAGCAAAGGAGTCCGACTATGATTAAACTGGGTGAGAGAATCAAAGAGCTTCGGCTACGGGACGGAAGAACACAGGATGCGCTTGCATCTGCGCTTGGCGTGACGGCGCAAGCGGTATCCCGCTGGGAAAAGGCGATATGCTATCCGGATATGGAAATGCTTCCGTCTATTGCGAACTATTTCGGAGTATCGATAGACGAACTGTTCGGATATGACAATGATCGGTCAAAAAAAGTTGAAATGCTGGCGGCTCGTATCAACGATATGAACCGTCAAAACAACGGGAAGGATGTAAGCATGGATTCGTGTCTTTCGCTTGCCAGGGAAGCCCTTATTGAGTTTCCCGGAAACGAAACGCTGACCATGGCGCTTGCGTCTGCCCTTTATAATGCCGGATATGTGCGCCGCGGTGAGCATCATATTGTTGATGCGGACGGATACAGCATATACGATACAGAACGGCATAAAACGTATCCCGAATGGCAGGAGGCTATCAAGCTGTATGAAAAGCTGCTGCAAACCATTCAGGACGGCAAACTGCGTCAGAAGGCAGTAACAGAGCTGTCGCAGCTTTATAAAAACATTGGTGAGCATGAAAAAGCTATGCGTTTGGCCGAATATGCACCGGATTTGACCGCATCCAAGCCGTTTTTGCGCATCAACGCATTTGACGGAAAGTCCGCAGTCGCCGCCGGCGGGGAAGCGCTTCTGGAAACCATGCAAAAAAGCGCCGAGCTTATGGTGCAAATCATTTTGGCTGACGGCACGATTCAGCCGCGAACCGCCGCCGAACAGCTTCAACATATAGAGGATATGTTTACGCTGATATGCTCCGAACAATGCTATGGAATAAACCTTGGGCTTCTATCCTGTATTCAAATGCTGCGCTCCTATTATCTATGGTTTGCAGGCCAAAAAGACGAGGCGTTTTTTGCCCTTGATAAGGCGCTCTACCATGCAGGGAAGTTGGATGAGCTGCGCGGAAGCACGGAAAAATACTATCTTTCTCCGCTGCTCCATTACGTCCGAATTCACATGGGAGAAGCTTCTGCCGAGTGTGCGTTCAGCGCCGAGCTGCCCGACCTGTGGCCGTGGTGGGACGTCCCCAACCAAGAGGCGGTCAAGCAGCAAATGCAGGCCGATCCGCGTTGGGCGGATTGGGAGCACAGAGCGCGCGGATGACGCAATAACAGCGGAATTACCCCACCCCGCCCTACCCCGCCGCAATGGCGGGGTTTTGGGGGTGCAAAGTTCTCCTTTTCAAATTCCCGATAGTAACCGCCGTCAGTGCCATTGAAACACATGTCATATTCTGCTAAACTATGGTCGGGCGTTGCTATTACTGCTCCGTATATGCGCCAACAGATGTGTCATGGACGGTCGTTTGGTTTGTTGTTGGGAGAATTTATTGTCAAAAAAATGTCTCCACAGAAGTTATAATTTCCGGCGATGAGTGGATAGTATCAATCAAATAAAAAGAATTCCGGGAGGACACCGAATTGAAGCAAGAAACAGTATTCTATCACGGCAGCATAGTTGACGGACTTGCCAGCATCCTTGCAAATGCTAAGTCCCATGTCGATGGGATCAAGGTCGCCTATTTCACGACGGATCGGGTCTACGCCTTGGTTTGCTGCAGAAGCCAAAGGGAGAACTTTGTAACCATGGGGCCGAAAGATGGGGTTCAGCACTATTTTGAACGCTTCCCCAATCAGCTCAGGATTCTATACGAAGGAAAAGAAGGATTCCTTTACCGGCCTGTTACATCCGATAGTCTCAAAAAAACCAGAGGCAGCACATGGGAAAGCCCTGTTGATGTGCCCGTGGTGCTGCATGAACGCATCGCAAACGTTTATACGGAGATTCTGCGAGAAGAGGTTGCCGGGAATGTTATCATTCATCGCTACGCCGAGATTGACATCGCCGAGCAGAAAATGCACGCAAACTATATCAGGGATCATTTGGACGAGCCGTATTGCATAGAAAGCCGGGAGTTCCTAATCCGGCACTTTTCCCCATTGTGGGACTGACGATTCACACCGGTGTTCGATGATGTGTTCGCGCCTAATGTTGGCAAGGAGTCTATAACATTAGCTATGCTTGGAGCCGCTTACCGTGAGCGGCTCGTTTGTGTTCCCCCTCACTCCGCAGCCCGTTCTTCATCGATATGCCGGAGTATGCTGTCCATAAGGCAGCGCACCGCAAGCTGCTTTTCCTCCTCGGTTAGGCCGCTTGCCGGACGGAGCATGGAAACATGGAGAATCGATGTGCCGGCGGTTTGCTCGGTTACGGCAAAGGCGTATTCGCTCTTATGCCCCAGCACATTCGTCTCCGCCCTGATGTCACCGACCGTTGCCTGCTCGGCTATGCTGCCCATCCTCTCCAGCACATCGAAAACGGCATACACGACCATGCGGCGGGGACAGTTGATATTTCTTTTCAAGCTCGGCATTCTATTCTCCTTTCGCGCAAAAATCGGCACCTGTCAAGCCTTGCTATATTCAAGGGTTCGGTAAGCATGGAGCCGCCGAACCCTTTGCAATTCACTCTTCCAAGCCGCGCAGGGACGCAGTTGCCTGATTGTATAAGGCGATAACCGCCTCCTCGCTGGAATCATTAAACACGCAGCCCACAAGATAGCATTCGCCGCCAATCACAGCCGATGCATAGCTGAAATTTCTGCCGGATATTTCAAAGTCATATGCCAGCCATTCCACACCGCCGGAAGAAAATGTGTAGGCTTCATTATTCGTGCCGCTTATGCTCTTATTGTACTCAATCACTTCCTTCGGCGTGGCCAGCCCGAATTCAAAAGCCTTGCCTATTTCCACAACGGAGCCCTCTCCCAATGCGGCGTTTCTGTCCTCCTTTGTGGGGTATATTAGCATCTCATGCAC
>CABSAH010000009.1 GCA_902475645.1 uncultured Christensenellaceae bacterium
AAGCCTGCCCTGAAAGGGGAGGTGGCAATGAGCGTTAGCGAATTGACGGAGGGGTAGCAACGGGGCTGCTGTTGTTTCCCTCAACCCCTCAGTCGCCTTGCGGCGACAGCTCCCCGTCCGGGGAGCCTTTTGGTATCTGCAACCACCACCCAAAAGCCTCCCTGTCGAGGGATTCGAGCCGAGCGCGTCCTGTGGACGATGCAGCGAGGGGAGAATCGGGCGGAATAGGGAGTGTTGCAAGCGATAGCGCCGCAAGACGACCATATTCCAACCAGCGTTGTGGATGCGGGCAACGCGAGCAGACGGAGGGAGTAAAACAAGCTTGCAGCTCGTTGTATGTTTCAACCCCTCAGTCGCCATGCGGCGACAGCTCCCCCGCGGGCGGTGGAGCCTATTTGTTCAATCACCGCACCAAAAGCCTCCCTGTCGAGGGATTCGAGCCGAGCGCGTCCTGTGGACGATGCAGCGAGGGGAGAATCGGGCGGAATAGGGAGTGTTGCAAGCGATAGCGCCGCAAGACGACCATATTCCAACCAGCGTTGTGGATGCGGGCAACGCGAGCAGACGGAGGGAGTAAAACAAGCTTGCAGCTCGTTGTATGTTTCAACCCCTCAGTCGCCATGCGGCGACAGCTCCCCGTCCGGGGAGCCTTTTGGTTTGTGCAAGTACCCGCCCCAAAAGCTGTCCCCGTTTACGGGGGAAGTGGCACGGCGTTAGCCGTGACGAAAGGGGTGCGGATAGGGCGGTGGATTTTGCGTTAGCGAATTGACGGAGTGGCAGCATCGTGGCTGCTGCTATTTTCGTCAACCACTCATGATTCCGCATTCCGAATTATGCATTCCGAATTATGCATTCTGCATTATGAATTATGAATTCCGCATCCCGCGCTGCCCCTTTTTTACCGTTTTTCGCTGTATTTACTCTTTTTTGGCAGAAAAAGTTGCCATAAGCGGACAATTAGCTTGACATTAGTATTCCTTAGATTTATGATAAGCTTGGTGTGTGACGTGAAGCAAAAACTGCGCGGCGCGCACGATTAAAAAAGCATTACTATATTTGGAGGTACTACTATGAACGCGTACATTCAGGAAGTCCTGGAGAAGGTTGAAAAGCGCGACAAGAACGAGCCTGAATTCCTTCAGACTGTTGAAGAGGTTCTCAAGTCCCTTGAAACCGTTATCGATCAGCATCCCGAATACCAGAAGGCCGGTTTGCTTGAGCGTCTTGTCGAGCCGGAGCGTGTGATAGAGTTCCGCGTGCCCTGGGTTGATGACGCAGGCAACGTAAACGTAAACCGCGGCTTCCGCGTGCAGTTCAACAGCGCCATCGGCCCCTACAAGGGAGGACTGCGCTTTGCTTCTCACGTTAACCTTTCCGTTATGAAGTTCCTCGGCTTTGAGCAGACCTTTAAGAACAGCCTGACCAGCCTGCCCATGGGCGGCGGAAAGGGCGGCAGCGACTTTGATCCCAACGGCAAGAGCGACGGCGAAATCATGCGTTTCTGCCAGAGCTACATGACCGAGCTTCAGCGCCACATCGGCCCCAACGTGGACGTTCCCGCCGGCGATATCGGCGTAGGCGGCCGCGAAATCGGCTATCTGTTCGGCCAGTATAAGCGCATCCGCGGCGCCTATGAGAACGGCGTTCTCACCGGCAAGGCTCCCTCCTTCGGCGGCAGCCCCTTCCGTCCGGAAGCTACCGGCTTCGGCGCTGTGTACTATCTCTGCGAAGTTCTTAAGCACGAGAAGGACACCATTGAAGGCAAGACCATCGCCATCTCCGGCTTCGGCAACGTGGCATGGGGCGTCTGCAAGAAGGCCGCTCAGCTCGGCGCCAAGGTCGTTACCCTGGCCGGCCCCGACGGTTATATCTACGATCCCGACGGCGTAGTGACCGAGGAGAAGATAAACTACATGCTCGAAATGCGCAACAGCGGCCGCAACAGGGTTCAGGACTATGCCGACAAGTTTGGCGTACAGTTCATCCCCGGCCAGAAGCCCTGGGGTCAGAAGGCTGACGTTTGCATGCCCTGCGCGTACCAGAACGAAATCGGCATGAAGGAAGCCGAGCAGATGGTAGCCAACGGCCTGAAGTACTACATCGAAGTTGCCAACATGCCCACCACCAACGAAGCGCTGTACTTCCTGATGGATAAGGGTCTCACCGTTGCGCCTTCCAAGGCTGTCAACGCGGGCGGCGTTGCCGTTTCCGGCCTTGAAATGAGCCAGAACTCCGAGCGCCTGACCTGGAAGCCCGAAGAAGTGGACGAGAAGCTGCACCACATCATGGTCAACATCCATGCCGCTTCCGAGAAGGCTGCCGCAGAGGCCGGCCTTGGCTACAATCTTGTCGCCGGTGCGAACATCGCGGGCTTCAAGAAGGTTGCCGACGCCATGATGGCTCAGGGCATCGTCTGATAAACAGCCAAATATAGAGCGATAGATTAAAGCAAGGGAGCCGCCCTATGGGTGGCTCTCTTTTTTCGTTTACAAAATATCAATTTATGCTTGCGAACGTGCACGTTAGAGTGGTATAATTCTCCAAAAATATTCGGCAGAGGAGGCTCATATGATGAAAACGGAACTGATAAAGCTAAGCGCCGATTGCGGGCAGGATATATACGATATGCTGCAAAGCATACCTGCGGACGAAAACGGCATGACGAACGATGCGCACGGCCTTTCACACGCCGAATATAAAGCGTGGCTTGAAAAGCGCCATGCGGAATCGCTCAAAACCGAAATATACGACGGATTCATGGTACCGCAGACGTTTTTCTTCTTCTATGTTGATTCATGCCCCGTGGGCTTGGTCAAGATACGGCATTTTTTGACCGATAAGCTGAGGTATGACGGCGGCAATATAGGCTATGCCATCCGCCCCGAGGCGCGCGGAAAGGGCTACGGAACGCTTATGCTCGCCGCCGCGCTAAAGGAATGTGCAAAGCTTGGCATTGACAAGGCGCTTATTACAATACACGAGGGCAACACGGCATCCGTTAAAGCGGCGCTTGCCAACGGCGGCATAATTGAAAAACGCGAAAACGGCAGAATGTACATTTGGCTGGACTGCCATAATAACCGCGGCAATATTTTTTATGATACAAGCGACCTAAACGACGGCGAAATAATGCTGCGCGTAAGGAGCATGGTTGACGCAATACCCGAAAAGCAGTTCGTTCCCGCGTACAAATTCGATATATGCCTTATGAACGGCATGGCAATAGGCGTGTGCGATTTGAGAATTGGCCACAACGAGCGGCTCTATATAGGCGGCAACATAGGCTACGGCATAGATGAAAACTACCGCGGACATCATTACGCGGCAAAGGCGTGTATGCTGCTGTTCAGGCTGGCAAAAAAACATAAACTCGGCCATGTGTTCATAACCTGCACGCCTGATAACGAAGCATCGCGTAGAACGCTTGAATACGCGGGCTGCCGCTACGTTGGCATGGCAACGATACACGCGGACGACGAAATGTATAAGGAAGGCAAGCGCCTTGTGAAGGTATACAGGAAGGATATGGAGTGACCGCAAGGCCGCGCAGGTATAAGGCTCTTTCGTTGGGAAAGAGCCTTTTTGCGCATCAAAAGCCTGCTTTATTGCGCCGCAGGGCAAGAAAAAAGGCTCCGGTGAAGGAGCCTTGCGCATATGATTACATGCCTTCAAGCGAGTTTACAATGGAGCCTATGATGCCTACGCCCGCTATCGTCAGTATTATGCCGAGTACTATGCTTATAAGCACCCAGATGAGCATTGCGCGGCAGAAATTGCGCTTATTGGGGTTCACATCGCTGCTAAAGCCCCATACAAGCGCAAGTATAAGGCCGACAATGGGCAGGCCGAGTAAAAAGGTGGTCCAGAAAAATTCACTCACCTTCATAACGGGCGCGCCGACTGCGGGCGCGGGCTGATAAACGGGCTGCTGCGGCTGCTGGGGCTGCTGGGGCTGCTGGGGCTGCTGCGGCTGCTGATACTGCGGCTGCGGTTCGGCCACGGGCGCCTGCTGAGCGGGCTCACCCGCAAGCGTTTCGCCACAGGTGGGACAGAATTTGGTTGAATCGGGAACATTGCTTCCGCATTTAGGGCAGAACATATGTGATACCTCCTGAACTGTTGAATTTATTCCATTTTAACACAATGTGAACAATAAGAGAAGTAAAAACTATGGACACGGACGGGCATTATGGATTATAATGACGGATATAAATGTATCTGTAAACAGATAACCCGACTTTTTGTGAACGAAAGGACAGCGAAGCAATGGATAAAAGGTTCTTGGCCCTTGCTATGGCGCTTATGCTGGTGCTGGCGATAATGGTATCCCCCGTGCCCGGCATTGCCGATGCGGGCAGCTTTTCCGGCGACAGCGATTACGGCGGAAGCGATTGGGGCAGCAGCAGCGATTGGAGCAGTAGCAGCAGCGATTGGAGCAGCAGCGACTATTCCTCTTCATCGGGAGGCGATGGGGAATGGAGCCTTGGCACTATTATTACCGTTGCCGCAATAGTTATAATAATGGTCATAGTGTCCGGCAAGAATAAGAAGGGCGGAAGCAGCAGCGGCGGAAGCAGCAGCGGCGGAAGCAGCAGCGGCGGAAGCCGTATTGCGGGAGCAGAGCGCACCGTGCTGCCCATGACCATAGCGGAGCTCAAGCAGCAGGATCCCGCCTTCAGCGAGGAGAAGATGAAGGAAAAGATAGGCAACCTCTATGTAAGGATGCAGGAATGCTGGCAGAACAAAACATGGGAAGAAATGCGCACAAGCATGGACGACGCCATATTCAACCAGTTCAATGCGCAGCTTAACGGCCTTATAAAGGCGGGCAAGACCAACTATGTGGACGATATAGCGGTTCTGGGCGTTGAGCTTACGGGCTTCGGGCAGGATGATAAGCACGATATCGTAACCGCGCTTATAAGGGTAAGGATAAAGGATTACACCGTGGATGATGCTACCGGCGCGGTGGTAAGCGGCAGCAAGACCGCGGAGAAGTTCATGACCTATGAATGGACCATGATACGCACCAAGGGCGCGAAGAGCTTCGAGCGCACCGAGGATGCGGCAAAGAATTGCCCGAACTGCGGCGCTCCGTTGGATTTGAACGCCACTGCCAAGTGCAAGTACTGCGGCGCGGTGATACAGAGCGCGGACTTCGACTGGGTAATAAAGACCGTGAAGGGCATTTCCCAGCAGACCGCCGGAAAATAATAACATATAAGCAAAACGCAAATTGCGGGCGGGAGAGCTATCCTGCCCGCTTTTCTGTTATAGTTGGGGGTTGTGTGCCGCCGTGAAGTAATGGTATAATCCTATGTTGGGTATGAATGTGCGCAGTGCGCACGGGAAAAGAAGGTGAAACAGGCTTGATAGAGATACAGAACGTATCCTACGCATACGAGGACGCGGCGGCAAAGGCGCTAAGCGGCGTATCCTTGACCATAAGGGACGGCGAATTCGTGGCGGTGGTGGGGCATAACGGCAGCGGCAAGTCCACGCTTGCAAAGCACCTTAATGCGCTGCTTTTGCCCACGGAGGGCTGCGTATTGGTGGACGGCATGGATACCTCGGACGAGAAGAACACATTGAGCATACGCCAAAGGGTAGGCATGGTGTTCCAAAATCCGGATAATCAGCTCGTTACCACAATAGTTGAGGAGGATGTTGCCTTCGGGCCGGAGAATATAGGCGTGCCGGGCGGGGAAATACGCGCGCGGGTTGATGCGGCGCTATCGGCCGTGGGCATGGAAAAATATGCCCACAGCGCGCCAAATATGCTTTCGGGCGGGCAGAAGCAGAGGATAGCCATTGCGGGCATGCTTGCCATGCAGCCCAATGTGCTTGTGCTGGACGAGGCTACCGCCATGCTTGACCCCAAGGGCCGCAGGGACATAATAGAGCTGGTTACGAAGCTGCATAGGGAAAAGGGCATAACCGTTGTTATGATAACCCAATATATGGAGGAGGCCATAGGCGCGGACCGCGTTGCGGTTATGAGCGGGGGCGAGCTGATACTTGAAGGCACGCCCCAAGAGGTATTTTCGCAGGAGGAGCTGCTGCATGCGCATAGGCTGGACGTGCCCGTTATGCAGCAGTTGGCAAACAGGCTGAACGCGCATGGCGCGGGACTGCCGAAAAGTATACTCAGCGTGGAGGAAATGGCGCAAGCAATATGCCTATCGTTGTCGAAAAACTGAATTATGCATACATGCAGGGCAGCGCAATAACAAAGGCCGCCCTGACGGATATTAGCCTTAGGATAGAGGATGGCGAATTTTTGGGGCTTATCGGCCATACCGGCAGCGGCAAAAGCACGTTTGTGCAGCAGTTAAACGGCCTTTTGCAGCCGAACAGCGGCAGCGTGCATGTGGACGGGCTGGACATGGCGGATAAAAAGCAGCGCATGGAGGGAAGAAAGCTTGTGGGCATGGTGTTCCAGTATCCGGAATACCAGCTTTTCGAGGAAACCGTTGAAAAGGACGTGGCCTTCGGCGTGAAGAACATGGGTGTGGACGAGAAGGAGGCCGTTGAGCGCGCGCATGAGGCGATGGCGCTTGTTGGCCTTGCGCCGGAAAGATTCGCGGAAAAGTCCCCGTTTGAGCTTTCCGGCGGCGAAAAGCGGCGCGCCGCGCTTGCGGGAATAATAGCCATGAAGCCCAAATATCTGGTGCTTGACGAGCCCATGGCGGGGCTTGACCCGCTGGGCAGGAGGGCCATACTGGATACGATAGACAGCCTTCGCGCCTCGCTTGGGTGCGCGGTGCTTATGGTGTCCCATTCAATGGACGATATGGCGGACAGGGCGGAGCGCATTGCCGTTTTGAACGGCGGAAAGCTTATTATGGAGGGCAAAACGCGGGATATATTTGCGCAAAGCGAATTGCTTGCATCCATTGGGCTTGACGTGCCGCAGGTATCAAGGCTTGGCATGGAGCTTAGAAAACGCGGGGTGGATATCCCGGAAAACATATACGAAACAGAGGAAATGGAGCTTGTTCTGCTGAAGCTTCTTTCCCAAGGAGGGCGGGCATGATAAAGGATATTACGCTGGGCCAGTATTTCCCGGGCAATTCCGCCATACATCGGCTCGATCCGCGCACAAAGCTTTTGGGCATGATTGCGTATATCGTTATAGTATTCCTTGTTACCAAAACGCCGGTGTTCATAATACCCGCGCTTTTTGCGGCAATTTGCATATACCTTGCGCGCGTGCCGTTCAGCTACGTTATGCGCTCGTTAAAGCCGATAAGGTTTTTGCTGGTGTTCATGTTCATAGTAAACCTTTTTATGGTGCGCACGGGCAAAACCGTAATAGCCTTCTGGATAATAAACATTACGGACGAGGCCATAAAGCAGAGCGTGTATATAACGCTCAGGCTCGTGCTGCTGCTTGTTGGTACAAGCCTTATGACGCTGACCACAACGCCCATTGCGCTGACGGACGGGCTGGAGCGGCTGCTTATGCCGCTTAGCAAAATTCACTTCCCCGCGCATGAGCTGGCGATGATGATGACCATTGCGCTGCGCTTTATACCAACGCTTATAGAGGAAGCGGACAAGATAATGAAGGCGCAGATGGCGCGCGGCGCGGACTTTGAATCCGGCAACCTTATAAAGCGCGCAAAGAACATGATACCGATACTTGTTCCGCTGTTCGTAAGCGCGTTCCGCCGGGCGGACGAGCTTGCAATGGCCATGGAAAGCCGCTGCTACCACGGCGGCGAGGGCAGGACGCGGATGAACGTGCTTAAATTCGGCCGTGCGGACGGGGCGGCAGCCGCGGCGTTTGCCGTGCTTACCGCGCTTACCGTTGCCGCGCAGAAGCTTTTACCGTGAAGCGGCACACGCGCACAATGCTTACGCTTATAGCCGTGGGGATAATAATTGCCGCGGCTGTGTGGAGCATTATAATAAGCAAAAACGACCCGCTTGAGGCCATTGCAAACGAGCTTAACGCACACGGATATTCCATGCGGGGGGACGAGCTGTATATACTTGGCGGCAAGGTAAATGCGACTATACGCGAGGTGCTTGCGCAGGGCGAGGATGCGGGCGCGGAGGAGCTGATAGCAGCCGCGGCGCGGCAGGCGGGCTTTGCGGCGGATATAGACAGGCGGGGCGAAATAACCATACTGCTCTATCAATGCGATAAGGGCGTTATGACAATATATTTGATAGACGGCGAAATAGAGCTTTGCTTTATACAGACACAGAGCGGGGAGGTATGCCCGATATGACGCGGCGGGTGCGCATGATAATTCAATACGACGGCACGGCATACGCGGGCTGGCAGCGGCAGCTTACCGGGCTTGGCATACAGCAGGTGATGGAGGAGGAGCTTGCAAAGCTTACTGGGCATAAATGCGCGCTCCATGCATCGGGACGGACGGACAGCGGCGTTCACGCCGCGGCGCAGGTTGCGCATTTTGATACGGATTGCCGCATACCGGCGGAAAAGTTCGCGTTTGCCCTGAACACGGGGCTTCCAAAGGATATCCGCGTTGTGTATTCGGATGAGGCCGAGCCGCGCTTCCATGCCCGCTTTGACGTTGTGCGCAAGCATTACCGCTACCGCGTGCTTAACGCGCCGCACGATTGCCCCTTTACCCGCAACACAGCGCTGCATTACCATTGGCGGCTTGATACGGATAAGCTTAACGAGGCGGCCGAAATGTTCATGGGGCGGCATGATTTCAATGCGTTCATGGCCGTGGGCGTAACGCCGGAAACAACCGTAAGGACAATATACGAATCCCGTTGGGAGGAGGAAAACGGGCTGCTTGTTTATAATGTGGCGGGCAGCGGTTTTTTATATAATATGGTGCGCATAATGGTGGGCACAATGCTGCAATACGGGCAGGGCAGGAATACGGACGGCATAGCGCGCGCGCTTGAAACGGGCAGGCGGGAATTTGCTGGGCCTACCGCGCCGGCGCACGGGCTTACGCTTGCGCGGGTTGAATACGAAAATTTTGATACCAAGGAGCATATAAGATGAAAATACTTGTTACGGTACCGATGGACGATACGGAACGCGCCGCAATAGAGGCCGCCGCGCCCGACGCGGAGTTTGCATATGCCGCGGCGGACGACGTTACGGCGGATATGATTGCGGATAAGGAGATTATATTCGGCAACGTTAACGCTGCGCTGCTGCAATACGCAAAGGAGCTTAAGCTGATGCAGCTTTTTACCGCGGGGACGGACGGATATATAGGCAAGCTCCCCAAAGGCTGCGCCATAACCAATACAACGGGCGCGTTTGGCCTTGCAATAAGCGAGCATATGCTGGCAATGCTTCTTTGCCTTATGAAGCGCATGCATCAATACAGGGACAATCAGCATAGGCATGAATGGAAGGACATGGGCGGCGTAAGGAGCATTGCGGGCGCAACGGCCGTGATACTCGGCCTTGGGGATATAGGCGGCGAATTTGCGCGCAAGCTGAAGCTGCTTGGGGCATATACCATAGGCGTGCGCAGGACGGATGCGCATAAGCCGGACTATATAGACGAGCTGGTGCTGACGGAGGATGTGGACAGCGTACTTCCGCGCGCGGATATAATCGGCATGGCGCTGCCGAATACGCCGCAAACGGTGAATATGCTCAATGCCGAGCGTATAGCAATGCTCAAGGAAGGCTGCATAGTGATAAACGTAGGCCGCGGAAGCGCCATAGACGAAGTCGCCCTTGCCAAGGCGATAGCGGAGCGCGGTATATTGGCGGGGCTTGACGTTGCCGCGCAGGAGCCGCTGGATAAGGAAAGCCCGCTGTGGGAGCTTGAAAACTGCCTTATAACGCCGCATGTATCGGGCTTTTTCCACCTTGCCGAAACAAAGCGCAGGATGATAGAGATTGCCGCCGAAAACATAAGAAGGCATATTGACGGCAGGCCGTATATGAACGCGATAGACCCGTCAACGGGCTACATTGCCGATAAATACGGCGATAGACTGCGTTTTTAACGCAAACGGGGGAGGGGTATAAAAATGAGCGAGGCGCTGCTGATAGCATTGCTTATAGTTGGCATAGCCAACATTGTGCTGACAATATTGCTTATAAGCTCCCGCAGGGACGTCGCGCGGGACATTGACCGCCTAAAGCGGGATATGCTCGATGAACAGCGCGCGCTCCGTGCGGAGGTCGGCGAAAATACGCGCCGCAGCATAAATGCCGTGGGCGAAACGCTGCTGAACGAATATCAGCGCGATACGCTCAATCAGGAGCAGCGGTTCAAAACCTTCGCCATGGAAAACGCGCAGCGCATGGAGCAGATACGCCGCAGCGTGGAGCGCCAGCTTAGCGACATACGCGAGGATAACGGCAAAAAGCTGGACGAAATGCGCAGCATAGTGGATGAAAAGCTGCAAAAAACGCTGGAGGATAAGCTTTCGCGCTCGTTTGCGCTGGTAAGCGAAAGGCTGGAGCAGGTCTATAAGGGGCTGGGCGAAATGCAGACGCTTGCATCGGGCGTGGGCGATCTTTCAAAGGTGCTTTCAAACGTAAAGACGCGCGGCATACTGGGCGAAATTCAGCTTGGGGCGATACTTTCGGAAATGATGGCGGCCGAGCAATACGAGATAAACGCAAAGGTAAAGGAAGCCACCAACGAGCGCGTGGAATTTGCAATAAAGCTGCCGGCGGATGACGGCACGGTGCTGCTGCCCATTGATTCAAAGTTCCCTGCCGATGCATACACGAATTTGATGGATGCATACGAAAGCGGCAACGCGGACGCGGTTAAGGCGGCGCAGACAGTGCTTAAAGGCAGAATAAAGGAATTTGCCGCAGACATAGCGAAAAAGTATATCAACCCGCCGTATACAACGGAGTTCGCCGTAATGTTCCTGCCGACAGAAGGGCTTTATGCGGAGGTTTTGCGGCTTAACCTTATGGAAGCGATGCAGCGGGAATACCGCGTAAGCATAGCGGGGCCAAGCACCATGGCCGCCCTTTTGAACAGCCTGCAAATGGGCTTCAAGTCCGTTGCAATACAAAAGCGCAGCGGAGAGGTTTGGAAGGTGCTGGGCGCGGTAAAGACGGAGTTTGCGGCATTTGAAAAAACGCTTACCAAAACGCGGGAAAGGCTGCGCCTTGCGGACGACGAGCTGGGCAAGCTGATAGGCGTGCGGACGCATAAGATAAACCGCTCGCTTGAGCGCATAACCGAGCTGCCTGCCGATGATGGCGTGGCGCAGCTTATGGATAAATACGCCGGAGCCGACGACGACGGGGAACAATGAATTTATATATAAAAACAAAGGGAGGAATAAAAACATGAGCAACACACCTACACCGCACATTTCCGCCAAACCGGGCGATTTTGCAAAAACCGTGCTTATGCCGGGCGACCCGCTGAGGGCCAAATTCATTGCGGAAACATACCTTGAAAACCCCGTGCTTGTGAACAACGTGCGCGGCATACAGGGCTATACCGGCACATATAAGGGCAAGCGCGTAAGCGTTATGGCCAGCGGAATGGGTATGCCCTCAATAGGCATATATTCATACGAGCTTTTCAATTTCTACGGCGTGGAAAACATAATCCGCGTGGGCAGCGCGGGCGCAATAAGCGAAAAGGCCAAGCTTAGGAGCATTGTGCTGGGCATGGGCGCCTGCACCAATTCCGGCTACGCCTCGCAATACGGCCTTTGCGGAACCGTTGCCCCCGTTGCAAGCTGGGAGCTGCTCCGCGCCGCAACCGCGCAGGCGGACAAAATGGGCCTTGATTACGAGGTTGGCACCGTGCTTTCAAGCGATACGTTCTATAACGATTCCATGAACACAATGGATTGGCAGAAGATGGGCGTATTGGCCATTGAAATGGAAGCGGCGGCGCTTTATCTTAACGCCGCGCGCGCGGGCAAAAACGCCCTTTGCATCTGCACAATATCCGATAGCCTTGTTACGGGCGAGGCGCTTGACGCGGAGCAGCGGCAGAACACATTCACCGAAATGATGGAGCTTGCGCTGGAAATAGCATAAATCGATATCATAAAAAAGCGGCTGAAATATGCCGCTTATTTTATATGCCTAAAGCGCCCTTAAAGCGCCGCCCTTGCCGAAAAAGCCCTCCGCATACCGCGTAAAGCCGTCCTTCGCTTTATTCCACGTCCAAAAGCCCCGCCCGCTCCGCGCCGTCTATTGAAAGCAGGGCGGCAATTATGGCGTCTATCCCTTCGTTAAGGCCGGTTATGTCCGCGCTTATAACAACACTTGCGCGCTCGCCTATGGGCGGGTTCTGCATTATTGTCAATATATTTGCGCCCTTATCGGAAAGACAGTTAAGCACGCGCCCTAACACCCCGCGCTCATGGCTGAGCAGCAGGGAGAATATTGCCTTCTTGCAGGCCGTATTCTCGCTTGGGGCGAATATGAAATCCTTGTATTTATAATATGTGCTGCGGGATATGCCCACCATGCGCGCCGCCTCGCTAACTTCCCTGACTGCGCCCGTGCGTATAAGCTCCCGCGCGCGTACAACGCGCTCATAACAATCCGGCAAAACGGATTTGTGTACAATAAGGTATTCGCTGTTCATGGTATGCTCCTTCCGCTTACAATACGCTTTGTATATATGCGCCCATGCCGGCGGGGTCAATAATATCCGTATGCGGCACGCTAAGCCCCCGTTCGGCGCAAGCCCATTGAGCAGCGCAAGCGGGGGCGAGGTGCGTTCCGCGGCGTTTCCTGTGCTGAAATACTGCATTAAAAAACCCTGTACAGCTATATCATATGCTCAGCAGCCGTGGCCGCAGTCGTCGTCGTAATCCGCGCCGCCGAGGAATTCGCGCGCACCTATGCGGCGCTCCGCGCGTTCACGCTCCACCATGTCCGAAAGCATATCGCGCACCCGCTTTGGGGAGCGAATAAGCTTTATGTCTATTTCGGGCGCGGTGCGGTCCGCCGTGCAGAGATGAAGCGTGCCAAGCCCCAGCAGCCTTTGCCCGAACGACCTATGCAGCGTTATGTCCAGTATTCTGTAAAGCCGAATTTCCTCCTCCCTGCGGGAGAATATGCCGGTATCTATTATAAGCTTTTCTTCGGTTAGCTCATATCGGGTAAAGCTCCACGGAAGCCCGAGGAACGTGCGCTTTCTGTCCTTCCATACCGTGTTTGCCATTATAGCAGACCTCCTTAAATCAAATGGGGATATAGTGCGACAAATACTGTATTATTATAGCATACACCTGTCCGCCGTGCTACTACGAATTATTCACCGTCGCCCCATGAAAAGCCGGGCGCGCTTATCCAGCCGCCGCTGTTTTCTTCGCCGAACGGCGTTGGCAAAACGGGCGAGGGCGTGCGCGGGGGCAGGGAGGGATTGGGCGTTTGCTCCACGGCTTCCTTGGCCTTGTCCACATTATGGAACACAAATTCGTTCAGCTTAACGCTCATTGCGCCCATATCGCAGAAGAACACAAAGTGCTTTTCCCATTTCCCGTTTTGGAAAAGCCCTTCGACGGGTAGCCTGTAATATATAAGCCCGCGCTGACCCGTTGAAAGCAGCTTTGCCGCGGCGTCTATTATTTCGTCGTTGGTCATGCTGCTTTCAACAAGCGGCAGCAGCTTATACAGCAAATCGTATTGCTTGGTAACGCTGAACTTGCGGAATTTGGCGAATATCATATTGAGCAGCTTAAACTGCCGTCCGGTGCGCACAAATTCGCTGTCCAGCTTCCTTATGCGGGCGTAGCCCAGCGCCTGCTTGCCGTCAAGATGCACGGGGCCGGGGTCGGCAAATATGAACCCGTCCCAAAGGTATTCCACGCCAAGCTGCTTGTTAAGCCCCGCTATGCAGTCGTTTGCGGCGCTTATTTCCTCCGCCGTCATTTCAACGGTAACGCCGCCTATCGCATCCACAACGTCCACAAACGAATGAAGGTCAACCATAACGTAGTCGGTCAGCTTCAAATGGAAGTTATGCTCTATGGTTTCATAAAGCAGCTCCACGCCGCCCAGCGCAACGGTTGAATTCAGCTTTCTGTACCCGTGCCCGGGAACATCCACAAGCATATCCCGCATAAGGGTGGTAAGCTTTAAGCGGTTGTTCACGGTGTCCACCGTGGCTATCATCATCGTATCCGAATTGTAGCGCCCCTTCGTGGCGCGCCTGTCCGCACCTATGAGCAGTATGTTCACATAGCGGGAATCGTTATTATCCGCCTCAAATTGGGCGAGCTGCTCCTCCGTAAGCGGGGTTTGCTCATAGTATTCGCTAAGCGGGGCGGGCGTGGGCGCGGGCGTGGCCTCAGGCTCGGGCGATGGGGTCAAAACGGGCGTGCGCGTCGGCGTAGGGGTCATGTGCGGCGCTTCGTCCGTAAGCTCCGGCGTGGGTACGCTGCTTTCAATGGGCTCGGGCGTAAATGCGCCGGGGCGGGAAATGCGGTTCAGCAGATTGAGCCCAAGCGCCCACACAGCAAGGCAGAGCATGACTATTGCGCACAGTAGTATTATCAATATCTTCACGCCGGTATGCAGGCGTTTTTTGTCCTTTTTGGCATCGCTCATATATGTTCACGCTTCTTTCGCATTTTGTTAACGAAAGAATTGTACCACAAGGCCGCGTGGTGTATCAAGCGGCCTTGCCAAGGGAATGTCTTTGTTGTAAAATTGTTCACATATAGGATGGGGAGGATTTGGCATTGTATTCCAATTTTGCGCGGGTGTACGATAAGCTTATGGACTCGGTTGACCGCAAGGCATGGCTTGAATACATAATAAGCCTGTTCGGCGGGATCAATGTTAAGCGCATTGCGGACTGCGCCTGCGGCACGGGCGCGCTGAGCATACCGCTTGCAAAGCGCGGATACGATGTTACGGGGCTTGACGCATCGGAGGAAATGCTTCAAATAGCCGCGGCAAACGCCCGTGCGGAGCGGGTGAGCATGCCGTTCATATGCCAGGATATGCGCCGCCTTGCGCTGCATAGGCCGGCGGACGCGGTGCTTGCCGTTTGCGATGGGGTGAATTACCTTACGCTTAAGGGGGCGGAAAGCTTTTTTACCAATGCATATGCCTCGCTTGCAAGGGGCGGAGTGCTGCTGTTTGATATATCGTCGCGCTATAAGCTTGCCTCTATTTTGGGCTGCAATACGTTTGCGGAGGATGAAGGCGCGGCGGCGTACATATGGAAAAACGCCTATGACGAGCATACAAAGCAGATTCAGATGGAGCTGACGCTGTTTGAAAGGCAGGCGGACGGGCGCTATGTGCGCTTTACGGAATCCCAAATACAGCGGGCGCATTCCCAAAGGGAAATGGAGGGCGCGCTGAAACGGGCGGGGTTTGAAGCGATAGAGGCGTTTGACGCATTCACGTTTAATGCGCCAGGCGACAAAAGCGAAAGGATACAGTTCAGGGCCATAAAGCCCCAAAGCTGATTTTTATATAAAAGGAGAAGAATTACCATGAATGATAAAATATTAAGGGGCGTAATGTTCGATAAATCGGTAAGGTTCACGGCCATATCCGCAAGGGAAATGGTTGAAACGGCGCGCAGGACGCATAATTTAAGCCGCGTATGCACGGCAGCGCTGGGCCGCGCGCTGATAATGACCAGCATGATGGGTACGGATTTGAAGAACGACGGCGAAAAGGTTACAACCGTTATAAAGGGCGGCGGCGAAGCGGGCAACATAGTCTGCACGGCGTACCGCTCCGGCAGGGTGAAGGGATATATCGAAAACCCGTCCGTGGAGCTTCCTCCCGCGCCCAACGGCAAGCTGGACGTGGCGCTGGCGGTTGGCTGGTTTGGCGAGCTTACCGTTATACGCGACCTTTCCATGAAGGAGCCATATGTTGGCCGCAGCGAGATGATATCCGGCGAAATAGCGGAGGACTTTGCCAATTACTTTACCCGCTCCGAACAAACGCCGTCGTTGGTATATCTTGGGGTGAGGGTGGATATAGAAACGCTGAACGTACTCGGCGCGGGCGGCATGCTTATTCAGGCCCTGCCGAATTGCCCGGAGGAGGCCATTGCCGCGCTGGAGGCTAAGGCTGGGGAGATATCCGGCCTTGCGCAGCGGCTTGAAAAGGGCGGGGATTTAAGGGAAATACTGATTGATATGTTTGAAGGCTGTTCGCTTGAAATACTGGGCGGCGCGGAGCCGGAATTCAAATGCGATTGCTCGCGGGAGCGGCTTGAAGCGGTGCTGATGTCGCTCGGTAAGGAAGAACTTACGGACATGATAGAAAAAGAAGGGCAGGCGGAGCTGACCTGCCGCTTCTGCAACAAGGTGTATCACTTTACAAAGCAGGAGCTGCAAGCCATATTGAAAGAGGGGGTTGGGAAAGCGGATGAGCGCAGCAACACGGAAGAATAACAAGGGGCGCGTGCTGCCGTTTGAACAAAAAAGCGACTTCTTTTACAAAAGAGGTAACGACAAGCTGGATAAAAACGACCTTGTGGAGGCGCTTTGCAGCTATCGCAAGGCCATGGAGCGTGATACGGAGGATCAATACAGCCGCATAGCCGTGGCGGAGGTATTGAGCGAGATGGAGCGTTACGAGGATTCCAACCGCATGCTTATACCGCTATTGTCCTGCGATGATGTAGACGCGGAGGTATTGTTCGGACTTGGGTGCAATCTGGCGGCGCTTAACGAAACGGACAGCGCAAAGAAAATGCTGGAACGCTATGTTCAGACGGAAACGGACGGCGAATACGTTTACGATGCATACGATTTGCTGGACGCAATAGACGACGCCGAATATATGCCTGGCGATTTTGGCGAGCTTGCGCCCATATCCAAGGAGGATATGGCGCTTGCCGCGGCTGAGGAGGGGCGGGCGGCGCTTGATCAGGAAAACTACCCTGCGGCAAAGGAGGCGCTGGAGCGGGCAATTAAGCTGGACCCTACGCTTAACTACGCGCGGAATAATTTGAGCCTGCTGCATTTTTGCAGGAAGGACTTTGCGCGCGCGCTGAGCGAGGCGGATAAGGTGCTGAAGGCCGACCCGAACGACACTCAGGCGCTTTGCAATAAGGCGATGGTGTACTGCACCACGCGCGACATGGCGAACGCAAACGCGGCGGCGGATGCGCTTTGCCGCGCCGATACGGAAAGGACGGATGAGCTGAGCAGGATATGCTTGGTGCTGATGGAGCTTGGGCGATACGGCGACGCATACGAGATTGCCGAGCGGCTGCTGAAAAAAACGCCGTATGACGAAGGCGCGCTGCACCGCTACGCAATATGCGCATATGAGCTTAACCGATACGATACGGCGTATAAGGCATACGACAAGCTGTGCCGCATAGACCCAACGGACACCATAGCCCAATATTACAAAAAGCTATGCTACAACGCCGAAAAGGGTCAGCTTCCACGCACGAGCATACGCCGCTTTGCCGCCAATTATCAGGTTCCGTTTGACGAAACCGTGCGGCGCATAAACCGCATAAACGAGCTGATGAAGCTAAGCCCGGAGGAGCTGCAAAGCCACTGGCGGAATTCAAACGAGCTGGAGCTGCTTATACGCTGGGGCTTTACGCTGCCGGATATAGACATAAGAAGGACGCTGCTGACCGCGGCCGCCGCGTTTTCGGATAAGCGCAGCGAGGAATTGCTCAGGGACTTTTTGCTGATGCGGGAGCAGGACGAGGAGCTTAAACGGCTGGCGATAGGCGCGCTTGCAACAATGGGCGCAAAGCAGCCGTATTACCTTTATATAATGAACCATCTTGTTGAAAGCAGGGCGGAGCTTAGGGTAAATACGGCGAATGCGGCATACAGGAACGTGCTTACAATGTGCCTTGCCGAAATGTATGAACGCTGCACGGAAGGCGAAACGAAGAAGGCCGTTTCCATTTGGAACGGATATGTGGAGGCGCATGAGAATCTTCCGCGCATAAGCAGCGCGCAGGAGGTTGCGCTTGCGGCGGCGATAGAATACGCCGCAAGGAACGAATGCGGCGGCAAGCCTTCGCGCACGGAAATATGCAGCATATACGGGATATCCGCATTAAGGCTTGATAATGCGCTGAAGAAAATACTGCCTATTACGGCGCGGGAGGAAAAATGATATTTCAGGCAACATGCAAACTGGGCGTAGAGGCGCTGGTGGCAACGGAGCTGAGGAAGCTTAATATAGAGCCGATAAGCGTTGAATCGGCCAAAATTCGCTTTGAAGGGGACTACCTTACAATGGCGCGGGCGTGCCTGTGGCTTAGGACGGCGGAGCGCGTGCTGCTGGAGGTTGGCCGCTTTGAAGCGCATACGTTTACGGAGCTTTTTGAAGGGGTAAAGGCGCTTGAATGGAAGCAATATCTTGCCAAGGATGCGTTTATACACGTTGTTGGCAAAAGCGCAAAGAGCGATTTGTTTTCCGTTAAGGATTGCCAGAGCATAACCAAAAAGGCGATAGTGGAAAACCTGAAAGCGGCCTACGGCACAACGCTCCTTCCCGAAACGGGCGCGGAGATATTGGTTGAGGTGGGCATGTTCAAAAACGAAGCCACGCTTTGCCTTGATCCGTGCGGGGCGGGGCTTTCGCGCCGCGGATACAGAACATATAATGTTGCGGCTCCGCTCAGCGAAACGCTCGGCGCGGCGATAGTCACGCTTACGCGGTACAAGGGGGATTATCCGTTTATTGACCCCATGTGCGGCAGCGGCACAATGCCCATAGAGGCCGCGATGATTGCGCGCAACATGGCGCCGGGGCTAAACCGCAGCTTTGCGGCGGAGAAGTGGCCGTTCCTTGATAAAAAATACTTTATGGAAGCGCGCCGCGAGGCGATAGATTCCGTAAGGGACATAAAGCTGAACATACTGGGCAGCGATATTGACGAGCGCAGCATAGCCATATGCAAAAAGCACGCGCAGAAGGCCGGCGTTATGCTCAACTGGGCGGTTAAGCCGCTGAAGGAGCTGAGGGCGACGGAGGAGCGCGGCGTTATAGTATGCAACCCGCCCTACGGCGAACGTATGCTTAAAAAAGGCGAGGCGGAGGGCATAATACGCGACATGAGCGCAGTTTTCGCCCCGCTCAGGGGCTGGAGCAAATCCATAATAACGCCGGATACGGGCTTTGAGCAGCTTTACGGCGAAAAGGCGAACAAGCGGCGCAAGCTTTCAAACGGCGGCATGCCCTGCACGCTGTATCAATACTTTGCGGAGCGGGCGAACAGGGACGAAGAATATTAAATAATGCAGCATGGAATATGTTGACATTGCGGTGCCGGCAAGGGATTGCGACAACCGCTACCCAAGCTATTGTCTGTTCAGAAAAGCATAAGAAAGAACGAAAAAAGGGATGCAGACGCATCCCTTTTAAGCTGTTTAGATTTAGAGCGTTTGCCCTGCCATCAATGAGGCTATGGCGATTGAGAAGAACTTCTCCTCCGCGCTGGAGCCGCGGCTGGTAAGCACTATCGGAACCTTTGCGCCCATTACAACGCCGCCCATTTCGGCCTTGGCGGTAACTATCATGCATTTGCCCAAAATGTTGCCCGCGTCAATATCCGGCACTATCAGCGCGTCAAAATCGCCGCAGTATTCGCAGTCCACGCCCTTGTGGTGCGCAATGGATTTATCCATCGCCACATCGTATGAAAGCGGGCCTTCCAATATGCAGTGCTGAATAAGCCCTTCGCGGTTCATGCGCTTCAGCTCCGCCGCGTCCACCGTTGCCGGCATTTTGGGATTGACCTTTTCTATTGCCGCAAGCGCGGCCACGCGGGGCATTTCGTAGCCCATTTTGCGCATGGCTTCAACGGCGTTTTCAACTATGCCCACCTTTTCTTCAAGCGTGGGGTACATTACCATGCCGCCGTCCGTCGTTACAAGCAGCTTATGATAATTCGGCACGTTTGAAAAGAACACAACGTGGCTCATAAGCTTGCCCGTGCGCAGGTTGTTTTCCTTGGCCACAACGGGGCGCAGCATATCCCGCGTTTCTATAAGCCCCTTCATCAATACGTTGGCGCTGCCGTCCTTAACAAGGTCAACGGCCATCTGCGCCTCGGCATTTTCCGGGCTGTCAATAACGTTGTAATCCGAAGGATTGCGGTCAAAGGAGCGCAGTATGTCCTTTATTTTTTCCGCATTGCCCACGAATATGGGGAGCGCAATCTCCTGCTGTTCGGCCCTTAGCGCGGCCTCCACAACCGGCGCGTCGTGCGCGCCCGCTATTGCCACGGTGCGCTCAACGTCCCTTTGCTTTACCGCGGCAACGACCTCTTCAAAATTTTTATACATCTTTACTCCATATTATAGCCGGCATCGTATGCGGCAAGGTTCATTTCAACGGCCTTTTGCGGAACCATTGTGCTGATTAGCTGCTTCCAGTCCACCCCGTTAAGCCCCATGGCCTTTACGAGCGCGCCGAGAAGAACTATGTTCTGCGCCTTTATGCTGCCAAGCTTTTCCGCGGTTTCGGCCGCGCGTATGACTATAACGTTCTCCACGCGCTGCTTAAGCGTTTCTATTGCATCGTGCGGATAGCTTTGCTCCCCGCTCAGCACGGGCATGGGGTATATTTCGCGCTCGTCGGTTATGAGCGTGCCGCCCTTTTTAAGGTAGGGCAGCGCGCGCAGCGCCTCCGCCTTTTCAAAGCTTATAACCATATCCGCCTCCGCAAGGCCGATATTGGGCGCATATACCTCGTCGCCGTATTTTATCTGGGTGGATACGCTTCCGCCGCGCTGGCTCATGCCGTGTATCTCGCTCATTTTAACCTGATAGCCCATCTTGGTCAGGCCGGCCGTAAGAATTTTGGAAATGAGTATCGTTCCCTGTCCGCCTACGCCCACAAGAAGAATACTTTTGGTCATTATTCCCCTCTCCTTTCTATTGCACCGAAGCGGCACATCTGCATGCAAAGCCCGCAGCCCGTGCAGCTTGCCGGATCGAATATCCTTGCCTTGCCGCCCTCAAACGTTATTGCGGGGCAGGCTATCTTCATGCACTGCTTGCAGCCGCGGCACTTGTCGGCATCTATTACGCAATGCCTGTTCGCGTTGGCCTTCTGCACTTCCTTTATAAGCGCGCAGGGACGCTTGGTTATTATGACGAACGGGCCCTTTACGTCGAGTGCAGCGTCTATCGCCGCTTGTACGGCTTCTATATCAAGCGGGTCCACAACGCGCACATGGTCGGGGTTTATGCCGGTTGCGCGCGCAAGCCGCTCTATATCCAGCATGGGGCTCGGCTCGCCCATAAGGTTCTTGGCGGTGCCGGGGTTATCCTGATGCCCCGTCATGGCGGTTATTGAATTATCCAGCACGC
>CABSAH010000010.1 GCA_902475645.1 uncultured Christensenellaceae bacterium
GGATATGCGCTATAATATTATTAAAGCGAGGTGAATAAAGAAGCATGAAGAGCATAGACCGTTTTGAAGGCGATATAGCCATTATAGACGACGACGGAACGCTGTATGATATCCGCCGCGATATGCTGCCCGCCGATGCTGCCGAGGGCGACATAATATCCGAAGATGAGCATGGCGGCTTTGCCATACAAAAAGAAGCCACCGAAGCTTGGCGGCTTTCCTTAATGCAGCGGCTAAAGCTGCTGAGCGACGGAAGTGAAGAGGATTGAGCCTTCCGTTATCATATTAGCGAAATTATAAACAGCGCAAGCGGAATTACGGCCATAAGCACGGCGGCTATTGCCGCGGATGCAGGGCCTTTTTTGAAGGAGTATATGGCATATGCCGCCGTATATATTTCCGCCGCGGCAAGCGCGATTATGTAGGCTGCCATAGTTAACCTCCCAGCGATTTTATTTCCTCGTTTTCAACGTGAAGCGATACGTCAAAGTCCATATTCAGCATTGGATATTTGCTTTTCCAGTCATATTGCTCCCACTCCTCCGCGTTTTTGAACTTGACGACTGCGTGCTTTCCTATTTCGTACGCATCGCTGTTCATTTCGCGGCACAACGAAAACACCCTTTCAAGCTCGCGCTTCATATAATCCTCAAGCATCGGCTTCACCTCATATGTCCATTTATCGTAATCCATATCCTCACCGCCGCACTCTATGTGGCATTGCAGTCTTACGCTCATTTTGGCATATGGCGCATCACCGTCAATAGAAAGCTGCACCTTAGGCTTGCCGCCGTATTTAAGCAAAAGCACCATAAGCTCTCCATCGTCGCCGTAATGCAGCGTTACCCTTCCCGCCTTGAACATACCCTTGGCTATCAATATTATCTCCGTATCCAAGCCGCTGAGAACACCCTTCATAGTGCCGCCGTCAAAAACCGCACAGCCCATATAATATGCGCGCAGCCCGCCCGTGCGCTCTACGCCTACGGTGGTGCCGTTGGGGTTTAGTGTATTGTTGTCGGTGCTTCCGTCTATCTCCTCTGCCGGTATAGAATCATCCGTAGCGCCGAGGGTGACTATATTGTCCCCGCGCTTTGCGTTCATGTTCTGCGTAAACATTGCTATGTTCGTTATAGGCGTAAGCCCTTCGGATACATAATCGCGCAATATTGAATATTGGCGTTTTGAGGTATTGGGGTAGTTTTTGCTCAACACACCAGTGCAGTAATCAAGGCTGTTCCCACGCACCACCATAAGCTTTGTTGAACGGCGCACGCCAAGATCCTTGAACGATTCGTCTATAAAGCTGGCAATATACCCCGTTTCCGCCACATCCTTTGAAAACAGCATATAGTTTGCCCTGCCGAAATTGAGCTGATACGGCACGGCAACCTCAATAACCGCCACGGCGTCATATATGCTGTCCCCCTCCGCGCTCAATACAACGTTTTCGGCGTCGCTTTCGCCCTGCGATGCGCCTTCCACCTGCACAATGAAGCAAAAGCGGTATTCATACGTTTCGCCTTTATCCACGCCTATTGTCATAACGTAGCCGTATTCATCTATTGCAACATAGCTTATGCAGCCCGCCGCGCCTAACAAGGCGAACGCGGCCAATATAAGGCATATAGCCTTACTTACCCTTTTCATATGCCCTGCCCCTCCTGCCAAAGCGTATAAACCCCGCTATCGCCGCCAGCATGAACGGCACGGCGGCAGCGAATGTGTAATCATATAAAAAATCCATGCCGCGCTGAATTACGCCCGCCTCAAAGCGATGCTCCACCCTTAGCGCCGCAAGTATAAGCGCGCTCACACCCACGGCCGCCGGGCGTATATCCTGGGCGGATGTGCGGCGGGTTATTATTAGCGATGCACAGTATACATAATATGCCGCCGCAACAAGCGCCGCCGCCATATAGAAAAACAGATTCATCTGATCCAGCCTGAAAAGATAGCTTTCCCGCAGAGCTACCATTTTCATAAGGTATATCGGCATTACGGTTTTCGCAAGGTCCGTATATGTAAACGTTGCGCCCAGCGCAAGCTGTATTATAAGCACGAACGCAAGGGCTATTCCGCCGCCTATCAGCGCGCCCTTTTTAACGCTGCGCCCGCCCTGAAGCGCACCAGCTACGCATATCAGCCCGAGAAAAGCAGGTATTGAATCCGCGCTGCGCGATACTGCATCCATACCAATTTTATCCAGTTTCCCCGGAAACGGCGCAAGGCGGCCTATATCATATGCTGGCAGCATCACCGCAAGGCTTATCAGCACAAGCGCGCCAACAAGCATGCCGAATATTTTAGCCAGCCTGCTTATGCATTCAAGCCCCTTTGTTGCCGCATACGCCACCGGAACGGCTATCCACAGCGCAATGCTTTCATATTCCGCCGCGGCAAACACGCGCCCGTGAATCACTATGCAAAACCTTGCCATAAGCCTATATGCATATAATATAAAAATGAGCGCCGCCATAAGGCTGAGCAGCGTGCCCACTGCCCTGCCCGCGCACATATCGAACAATTCGTTCAGGTTCCGCGCCCCCGTGCGGCGCATTGCGCACCACATAAGCATAAACACGGCTATGCCCGCCGCTATGCCGAGGGGCAGCGATATTACGGTTGAATTCCCGCGCGAATATGCCTTTTCGGAATCAAGTAAAAATATGCTGCATACCGTTATGGCAACCGCCGCAAGGCTTGCGCTTTCCTGTAAGCCTATTTTGCCCTCGTTCAGCCTCATCTTCCGTCCTCCTCCGTATTCAGTATGTCCTTACGTCGGCCTACGTTATTTATCGGCCCGCGCAGTATCATGGGCCGCTTTGAATTTGCCTTAGGCGAATGCGGCGCAAGGAACGGCACGCCGAAGGATTTTAGCGACGCCATCCATGCAATTATTATGAATACGCCGCAGAAAAGCCCCATAAGACCCGCAAGCCACGACGCCATTACCAATATCACCCTAAGTACCGCCGCCGAAAGCTGGGTTGAATAATCCGGAATACAGAAATTTCCAAGCCCTGTGAGCGCAACTATTATAAGCATTACGGAGCTTGCAAGATTGGCCGCAACCGCCGCCTGCCCGAGTATCAGCCCTCCTATTATGCCTATTGCCTGCCCTATCGAGCCGGGCACGCGCATCCCCGCTTCGCGCACAAGCTGAAATACAAGCAGCAGAAACAGCATCTCCGTACCTATCGGCGCAAACACCATCTTGCGCGACGCTACCACGGTTGTAAGCACCTCGGACGACAAAAGCGACTGATGATGCAGCGCAAGCGCAAGAAAATACCCCGGCAGCAATATGGATATTGCCGCGCCTATATAGCGCACCAGCCTTATTACGCTGCCCTGAACCACGCGCATGGTGCTGTCCTCTCCGGTAGCCATAAGCGTAAAAAGCGTTGCGGGCATTATGTTTGCCGTCGGGCTTCCCTCCGCTATCACGGCCACATGCCCTTCCATAAGCATTGCCGCCGTCCTGTCCGGCCGCTCCGTTGAAAGAAGCTGAGGGAATACTGAATATGTATTGCGCTCGGTAAGCTGTTCAAGCGTGCCTGCGTTAAAAACAAACATGGCGTTCACTCCCGCAAGGCGGCGCTTTATTTCATTCACAAGCGATTCGTTCGCTATGCCCTCGCGGTATATTATCGCCGCGCGTGAGCTGCCCTCCTTGCCGTATGTACGCAGCTCAACCACCAAATCATCCGTGCGCACACGGCGGCGTATCAGCGTTATGTTGGTTCTTAGGTTTTCAACAAAGCCCTCCTGCGAGCCCTTTACAACCTTTTCGTTGTTCGGTTCCTGTATGCTGCGGTGTTCGTAGCTGCGCGTATCCATATTAAGGGCGATGGTCTGCCCCTGAATGAACACTACGGTGCAGCCGTCCATTATGGCTGTTTTCAGCGTATTCCAGCTTGTTTCCTGCTTAACCTCCGCCATGGCGAATACGTTGTTCGCAACATGCTCTATAAGCTCCGCATCCTTAGGCAATTCCCTTTCCGGTATGCCCTGACGCAGTATAAAATCGCTGACTAAGCTTTGGTCGCTCATGCCGTTTATAAATACGGCAAGCGCATCTATCTTTCCGCAAAGCAAAAAGCGGCGCAGTACCATATCCGGGTTTATCTCCGCGTGCATTTCCGTTTTCAGCCGCTCCTCGTTTGCGGCAACGTCCGCGTCTATGGCGTCGTTCATATTTTCTATTATGCCCGCGGCGTTTTTATCCGCCTTGCCCTCGCTGCCGAAAAAGCCCGGCTCACCGCATTCGGTTTCGAGCAGTTCAAATTCATCGTAGCTGCGGCCAAAGCTGAATATGCGCTTTATTATGTTCAATAAAAATACGCCTCCCTTTATCCATACCAAGCTATATAAGCAAGTATTGGCAAAAAGAGGCGTAACGATACCGTTTTATATTTATTTAGTGTTTTTTGCCCGCGCTGTACGCTTCCTGCACGCACCGCTGATGCCGCGGACATTCCTTGCTGTTGGCATGCACCTTGGAATGATACAGATGGATGCAGAAATGCCCGTCAAATCCGTTCGACTCGGTCGGGTTCGCCATATGCGGCATTGTATGCATGCTGGCGGCAACGGTTTTTCCGTTGTATGATATCCATATCGGCCTGCGATTCCACGAAAAGCCTTCAAGGCTCTTCATTATGGACGTATCATACGTTGTTATGGGCTCGCAGTCCGCATGATACCAGCCGCCGAAGCGCTTTACGCGGAAGCTCTTGCCCGTGCGCACGTCCGTAACGGTGAACCGCGCGCCCTTGTTTAGCCATTCGCTGCCGCCCTTGAACCAATCAAGCAGCACAACCGTGCCTTTAAGCTTATAGAAATCGGCATTGGCTTTTTCAAGCTTATTTGAGCTGTCGTACAGCGTGGAAAGCGTTAAGCTGCCTGCAATGCCGTCCGACGAAAGCCCCATCGCCTGCTGATATTCCATAACGGCTTTGCGCGTTTGGGAGGTGAACGTTCCGCTTATATTATCCTTGGTCAAAAAGCCGCGGTTATATAGCGCGCGCTGAAGCTTCATCACCTCCTCGCCCTTCATTCCCTGCTTGAGCATACCCATTCCGGCAACGGCGGATGACGATATTGTAATATCCGTGCGGTGTATGTAGCCCGCCTGGCTATCCACCACGGCATAATACCATTCGCCAATAAGCGCCTTTACCTTCAAGCCCTGCCCCGCCGCAAGGGAGCATACCGTATATGAATTTTGCGACGGCGCGCCCATCAGAACCGCCGTATCGCTTACCGCATATGCGCCGCGGCTGCCCGCGGAGTTGGTAAAAACATAGTCCTTGCGGACGTAGCCTAAAATATCGCCGTATTTTACGCGGTACCAGTTGCCGTCCTCAGCAAGCACGGTAACAGCCTCGCCGCAGTTCAGCTCCGTAAGCGCATCGCTCTTTGTATCGGGCGCCTTTCTAACCTTAACGCCGTCCGCCATTATTTGGCCCGTTTCGCCCGCTTCCTCGGCCTTAGCCGTGCCGCCGTTTATCACCGCGCCCGGCATACTTATAAGCAGCACCGCAAGCATAAGCCCTGCAATTATGCGCTTCATGCCCTATCCTCCTTTATATATTGCCCAAGCCTTATCATATCCTGCCGCATTGTTTCCACCAAAGCCCTGTTGTATATTCCGCTTGCAGGATGATACAGCGGAAACAGTGCGAATGCATGATCGCCTATTCGGGCGTTTATAGCCCGCCCGTGCGCATCGCCTATCCTTGGCGCGGCAATGCCGCATAGCCTTGCCGCCGATGCAAGCGGGCTGTTGCCTAACGTTGCTATTATATTGGGGCGAACCGTAATTATCTCGCTTCTGAGAAGCTCTTCGCCCGCGGCAAGCTCCTTTGCCGTAGGCGTGCGATTGACTGCGCCCCTTGCCCCGTGCTTTGTTGGCCTGAACTTTACTGCGTTGGTAACGAATACCCCGCCACGGTCTATATCCGCAAGTGCAAGCAGGTCGTTTAATTGCCTTCCCGCCTTACCTACGAACGGATGCCCCGCCGCCGCTTCCTCCCGCCCGGGAGCTTCGCCTATAAGCATCAGCCGCGGCATAAGCGGCCCTTCACCGAACACGGGATTGGAATAGGCCCCATCGTTCTGCGCGCTAAGCCCGCCAAGCCTAAGGCGTTCAGCCGCGTAAAGCATACTGAGCGTATCCGCCATGCTATCCTCCCCAGCCGCTGCTTGTGCCGCCTACCGTAACGCTTGCCGGGGGCGGATATTGGGAGCTTATAACGCCGTAATTATATTTGAGCTTTTCGTAGTAGCTTTGTATAAAGCCATGCCCGCCGGACGAAGCAAGGTAGCTTTCAAGCTGCGTTATCCCGCTTTCAAGCGTTGCCCTGTCCGTAGCCGGCAAATTCTGAACCTTTGCAAGATAGTCCCTTACCGTGGCTATAAGGTTCTTTGCGTCATCCTCGGTATTTCCGCCGAAAAGTCCGCCCCCGCCCCAGCTTGAATAATGCACGCTGCACATGCCGCCTGCCGTATACGTTCCGTATTCCGCCACAGGAACATCGGTATACACTATATTTGGCAGATATTTAATGAGTATCAGCGGGTCGTATTTCCTATACCGCGATGTTGAGGAAATAAGCGCGATGCTTTGATAGCGTATTCCCTCCGCAGGGCAATATGCCCCCGCAGCCTGACCGGATGCAGAGCATATTCCGGCAAGCACATGCATATCGCAAGTTTCAACGGGTACGCTGTCTCCCGCAAACCAATCCGTAACAGGAACATGGCCAGATGCATCAAACGTGCAGGCTTCCGTTGCAAGCTTGCCGCTTAGCGAACACACCGTGCGCCGCACGAGGCCGAGCTCAATGGGCGAAGCATCTATTATCTGCTTATCGGGCAGCCCGTTCAATATTTGCTTCATAAATTCCCGCCATATGGGTGCGGCTACCTTGCCGCCGGTGGAGCCCTTGGGCAGCTTGTGTTCGTATTTATCCGGCCCTACCCATACCACGGCCGTATAATATCCCGTCATTCCGGCAAAATATGCGCTGCCGTAATCGGAATTTGTACCGGTTTTGCCCGCAACCGTCATCCCCTTAATTTTGGCCGATGTACCCGTGCCGCTTTCCACGGCTTCGTGCAGTATGTCAACAAGCATATAGGCGGTAGTGGGCTTAAACACCTGCTGTTCCGTCCTAAGCTTTGATGAATCCAGTATCACCTTGCCGTTTTGGTCTATAACGCGGCTGAAGGATACGGGCTTTATATACTTGCCCTCGTTGGCTATTGCGGCATACGCGCCCGCCATCTCTATCGGCGTTATGCCCATTGCGCCCAGCGCAAGGCCGCTGCCCGTTGCCTTTATTCTGGACGGGTCAACGCCAAGCTTTGCCAAGTAATCCGCCGCCGTTTGCAGCGAAACATCCTCAAGCAGCGTTCTTGCGGCCGCCACGTTGAGCGAGGATACAACGCCGCGCCGCAAGGTGATTATGCCTTCGTATTTTTCCGAACCTATTGCGGGATATCCCGTTTCGGTATCCCACCCCGCTATCGGATCCGGAATATTCACCACGGCTGACGCCGGCGACAGTCCCAAGTCGAGCGCGGGGCCGTATACGCTAAGCGGCTTTATGCTTGAGCCAACCTCCGTGGCGCTTTGATACGCCCTGTTCCAGCCCTTTCTTATCTCCGGCGCTTCGCGTCCGCCTACTATTGCCCTAAGCTCGCCCGTTTTTTGGTCTATAACAACCGCTGCGGCCTGTGGAAGCTTATCCTCCTCCACCGCCCCCGCGACCTCCGGATAATTATCCCATGTGGCAAGCGTGTTCTGAACAATGTGCTGCATATCCGTATCAACAGTAAGGTATATCGAATATCCGCCGCGGCTAAGCTCGCTTTCTATTGCGGAGCGGTTGGCGGACGTATCGAGCAGCCCGCGTTCCTCCAGCAGATAATCCTCAATATCCCTTATGGCGTATTCAACAAAGTAGAGCATATCGTTCACCTTGCTGCTCTGCCGCTTTTCGATTATATACACCTTATCGTTAAGCGCGGTATGCATCTGTTCGCGCGTTATGAAGCCCGCCTGATACATGCGCTTTATTACCGTATCCGTGCGCGAATTGGTAATATCCATCTTGTTCTGCCCGGCCTTTTCGCCCGTGGTATATGTGCGCGAATATGTATTGCGCCTTGGGTCATAGTTATTGGGGCCTTTTATCATTCCGGCAAGCATTGCACATTCGCGTATGCTCAATTCCGAAAGCTCCTTGCCGAAGTAATCCTTTGCCGCGGCCTTCATGCCGTAATTGGACTGGCCAAGGTAAACGTCGTTAAGATAAGCTTCCAGTATCTCGTCCTTATCCATTTCGCCCTCGACCTGGATAGCAAGGTATGCTTCCTGTATTTTTCTGCGGTAGCTTACCTCGCTCGTAAGCAGCTTGTTCTTAACAAGCTGCTGGGTAAGCGTGCTTCCGCCCGCATCGCTCGATGCGCTGAGCGACCCTACCACCGCCGCGAACAGCCGCTTGTAATCCACGCCGCCGTGCCTATAAAACCTTACGTCCTCAACGGCTATAACGGCGTTTTTAAGCATATCCGGCACAGCCGCTATATCCACCCAGTCGCGGTATTCGTAGCCGGCGAAGGTGGAAATAAGCTTGCCGTTCATGTCGTATATATACGATGTCCTGTCGCTTTTGGTAAGCTTGCTTACGTCAAGCTCCGGCGTAGTGTCAATGTAAGCCTTGGCAACGCCAAGCACCAGCCCAAACCCCGCGCAGCACAAAAGCAGCACGCCTATAAGCATAAACTTGCATGTTGTGAAAAACACGCTGAGAACAAAGGGCCTATTGCCCTTGCGCTCAACAAACAGCTCCTCGGCTTCATGCGCACCGCGGCGCGTGCTTGCAGAATGCACGAATGCGCTTGTCACGCGGGAGCGGATATTGCCGAACACCTCTTTCATCCTTTCTTTCATCTATATACAATCCGCCTATTATCCTTTATTGATTCGCTTATTATATCATTTTTGCTTCTAAGGCTCAATACTTAGGGTAAGCTGCATATGCTGAATTAACACGGCAGCCATAATTTGAAATAAAAGGAGGATATGCAGTTGCCATGGAAACCACCCCTGCATTAAGGAAAAACCGGCGCGCATTAAGGCGCACGCTGATATGCGTAGGCGCGGCGGCGGTATTGATAGCCGCCCTGCTTTCGTGGCTTGGCGCAAACATGCGCAGCGCAATGAGCGCCCTTGCCGCCGCAAGGATACGCTCCGTTGCGGCAAAGGCCATGAACGACGCAATACTCGACACCATGCAGCAGGACGAGAACTATACCGAGCTTCTGCACATACGCGAAAACGGCAGCAAGGTATATATGGTGCAGGCCGACCCGCGCCAGATGAACCTTTTGAGCGCGCAGTGCGCGGAGGCTGCACAGCAGCGCATAGCCGCCCTTGGCGAGCAGGGCATAGCAATTCCGCTCGGCACCATAACGGGCATTTCGTTCCTTTCCGGCAAGGGGCCTGCGATACACGTTTCATATACGCCCGCAGGCAGCATACAGAGCCGATTTTCATCGGAATTTACGTCGTCGGGCATAAATCAAACCCTGTACAGGGTCAATATAAAGCTTACGGCAAGCATTCAGCTTATTATGCCGGGCGTATATGAGCTTATTCAGGTCAGCACGGAGGCTGCCATAGCCGAAAATATAATTGCGGGCGAGGTTCCGCAGGTTTACACAAACGTTGCAAGCGAGGAGGATATGCTGAACCTCATTCCTACGGATCTGCCCTAATTTACATTTTATACATAGCAATTACGCCCGTTTTTATGCTATAATCACCATATGAAAAAGCTGATTTGTACAATATTGATATTATGCATGGCGTTTATGGGTGCTGTGGCGTATGCCGACCCCACGCCTTCGTCTGCGCCGGAGCAGACCGATTCATATTCGGGCGGGCTGATAAGCTACGGCATAACGGGTGAAACGGTGGTGCGCATACAGCTGAGGCTGAGGGAGCTTGGGTATTTCAACTTTAAGCCCACGGGCAGCTTCCAGAACATGACCGTTGAAGCCACAAAGCGTTTTCAGCAAAAGCAGGTGGACAGCCAGGGTCAGCCCATTATGAGCGACGGCACGGTTGGCGCGCAGTCCATGGGTCTGCTGTTTTCACATAGGGTGCAGCGCGCGGACATTGCCGCCAAAATACCCATAGGCAAGCAGCTAAGCGGGGACGCCGCGCAAACGGGCGAGCTGATGGAATGGAGCGCGGTAAAGGATATGCTGTCGGTAGGCTCTGCCTACACCATAACGGACTATAACACGGGTACAACGTTCACAATGGTATATACCGGCGGCGAAGGCCATGCGGAGGTTGAATGCCGCACGGCAGCCGATACCGCGGTTTATCTTGAAACGTTCGGCGGCGAATTCAATTATTCAAAGCGCCCGGTAATAGTTGCCATAGGCTCAAGCAACGTTGCGGCATCGCTTCAGGGGCAGCCGCATGGCGAGGATACCGTTGCCGCAAACGAGATGGACGGTCATGCCTGCCTGTATTTCTCCTCCTCAACCTCCCATGTGGCGTCGCTGCCTGATGTTGAACATCAGGCGCAGGTATACAAGGCCGCAGGAAGAAACTGAAAAAGCCGCCGTTTGCATACGGCGACCTTACCATCAGTTGACAATCTAAAGCTGCTCTCATATGGGGTAGCTTTTGAATTCCTCCGCAAGCACGGCCTTGGGGAATGCCGCACGTACCTGACGCATAAGCTCGCCGTGATCCGTGCGCCCGCCCCAAAGATGGCTGCACAGCAGCATATCCACATTCGCTGCGGCGGCAAGATTGCCCGCCTGCGCCGCGCTCAAATGCGCCGCTATCGGCCTTGTGCCAAGCTCCTCATTCAGATAGCATACATCCGCAAGCAGCATATCCGCCCCGCTTGCAATATCCACCATATCGTGCCGCATACCCGTATCGCCCGTATAGACCAAGCGCTTGCCGCCGTATTCAACGCATATTGCATAGCTTTCTACCGGATGCGTCACACGATGAAACGTAAACGTTATGCCTTCGTATTTAAGCTTTGCGCCGTCCTTAATGGCCGTAATATCGAATACGCCGCTGCCGCTGAGCAGCCTGTACTCCTCCCGCGGTTCGGCGGGCGCAATTACGGGCACGGGCGGCAGGCGGCACAGCGAACGCGCGCCCAACTGCTCCAGCGCATAGCGGAATATGAGCATATCCGCCATATGGTCGCTGTGCAGATGGCTAAGTACCACCGCATCAATATTAAGCTTAGGCAGCAACCCGTACAGCCGCGAGAAAATGCCGTTCCCAAAATCCAGCATTATATTCTTGCCGCCGCATTTCAAAAGATAGCCCGAGCAGGCCTCCCCCGGCGCGGGAAACGGGCCGCAGCGACCCAAAACAGTCAATTCCATAGCATTTACCTTTCAAAACAAAATAATTATATCAACGCTGTCCTTATTATGCGAACAGCGGCCTGTTGCTATGCGGAAATTATACATCAATGCGCACATGCGCGGAAAGAAAAACATTTTTTACAAAATTAGCGCATAAGCGACAAAACAAGTGGAAATAATATGCAGGAATAAACGCGGCGGATATAGAAAACCCAACCGCGCGACAAGCAAACGATTTACGCAAAGGAGGAAGCGCCATGCAGATGGAAATTGAAGCGGCGGGAGATAGGCTTACCGCACGCATAAAGGGCGAGCTGGATCACCACAGCGCCGCGCAGGCACGCGCACAGTTGGATGCGCTGCTGACGGATGAAAGGATACGGGAGCTGAGATTGGACCTTAGTGGGCTTACGTTTATGGATAGCTCCGGCTTGGGCGTTATACTGGGCCGATACAGGGTTATTGCCGGAAGGGGCGGCCGTATGCTTATAGGCGGAGCCAACCGCGCGATAGACCGCATACTGCGCATGGCAGGCATATACACGCTAACAGAGCAGATGGATATATAGGGGGAGAGAACGATGGTAAGCAACGAGATGAGCATAACTTTTCCTGCGCTTTCGCGCAACGAAGCCTTTGCCAGAAGCGTGGCGGCGGCGTTCATGGTGCAGCTTGACCCAACTATTGAGGAGCTGACGGACGTGCGCACAGCCGTGAGCGAGGCCGTAACGAACGCCATAATACACGGCTATTCGCAAAAGGGCGGCACGGTGCGCATGGATTGCAGCATAGACGGGGATTTATTCACGGCAACCGTTACCGATGCCGGACGCGGGATAGCGGACATAGAGCAGGCCATGCAGCCGTTTTTCACCAGCGCGCCCGACCTTGAACGCAGCGGCATGGGCTTTTGCGTTATGCAGGCGTTTATGGACAGCGTGGACGTAAAAAGCACGCCCGGAGAAGGCACAAGGGTGACAATGACAAAAAGAATAGGCCTGGTGAGGGCCGATGGATGAGCGGCAATTAACCACGAACGAACGGTTTTCCTCCGCATTGACGCGCACGCTTATAAGCCGCGCGCAGCAGGGCGACGAGGAGGCAAAGGAACAGTTGGTAACCATGAACGCGCCGCTTGTGAAAAGCGTTGCAAAGCGGTTCATGAACCGCGCCATAGAGTACGACGACCTTTATCAGATAGGCTGCATGGGGCTTATAAAAGCCATTGGGCGTTTTAATCTCGACCTTGACGTGAGGTTTTCAACATATGCCGTGCCGATGATAGCAGGTGAAATCAAGCGCTTCTTGCGCGACGATGGTATGATAAAGGTAAGCCGCTCGCTGAAAGAATTGGCTGCACGGGCGGCGGCGGTGCGCGAAAGGCTGATAGACGCGTACGCGCGCGAACCGAGCGTTGCCGAAATTGCGGCGGAGCTGGGCGTTGACGCGGAGGACGTGGCGGAGGCGCTTGAAGCGGCGCGGCCTTATGCATCCATATACGAGCCTGCATACGGCGCGGATAGCGACGCGCTGCTGCTGGATACCGTGGGCGGCACATGCGCAGAGCTTGAAAGCGCAACCGACCGCGTGGCGCTGAAGGAGCTGCTGAGTACGCTTTCCGCAAGGGAGCGCACAATAATCACGCTTAGATATTTTTCGGATAAAACGCAGACGCAGGTTGCAAAGCTGCTCGGAATATCGCAGGTGCAGGTATCGCGGCTTGAAAACGCGATATTGCAGCGGTTAAGAAGGCTGATATAGCAAAAAGGGACTGCTTCGAGTTGAACACAGTCCCTTTTTATCAGCCATGCTATCTTCTAAGCGCTTTGGGCTTAGAAAGTATTTCGCTGTAAAGTATGCCCTGTATTATTATTTCGCGGTCGGCCATATCAACGGCGTAAGCCTTATGCTGCTCCGTGCCGGAATATGCATCCTCAATTTCGGTATAAAGCTCATCGCATTTAACCGTATCGCCGAATATGCTTGATTCCGTATGGCTGTGGCTCGATTCGGTCATCGGCTTTACAACGTGCTTCAGCGAAGGCTTGGGCATGTTTTCCCGCGCGAGCGGCTGGCGTTTCAGCCCTCCCCCGCCTTCAACGGACATGCCCTCGCTTGAAGCATAGTTCATGCTACCGTTCATTGCATACGCCGTGCCGCATTGACGGCAGAATTTGCTGCTTGCCGCGTTGGTATAGCCGCAGGAGCACGTCCACGCTCCATGCTGCACAGAGCCCGGTGCGCCCGGCCGCCTCGGTGCGTTAAACGCCGCCTGCCTTTCGGCCGCCGCCACATTATCGTTCAGCTTCTTTTGCCGCTGAGCCTGCTGCTCCGCTTTTTTCTTTTTGGCAATCGAAGCATATATCAGCCAAGCTATCGCAATTATTATAAATATGCCTTGCATGGCCTATCCCTCCTTTCCGTTGAGGTATAAAGAGAGCCGCTTATTCGTGCTTTGCGGGGGTTGCGGCTCCGCCGGCTATGGATTCGCGCATTTTGGTATCGCTTATAACGTTCTGCATATTGTAATAATCCATTACGCCAAGCTTACCATCGCGGAATGCGGCGGCTATGGCCTTGGGTACTTCGGCCTCGGCTTCAATTACCTTGGCGCGCATACCGGCGACCTCCGCCTTGTTTTCCTGCTCCTGCGCAACGGCCATTGCGCGGCGCTCCTCCGCCTTTGCCTGGGCTATGCGCTTATCGGCTTCCGCCTGGTCTATCTGGAGCTGAGCGCCCACGTTGCGGCCAACGTCCACGTCCGCAATGTCTATGGACAGTATTTCAAACGCGGTGCCTGCATCAAGGCCCTTGTTAAGCACGGTTTGCGATATAAGGTCGGGGTTTTCAAGCACGTCCTTGTGGCTGGTGGATGAGCCTACGGTGGTGACTATTCCTTCGCCTATACGGGCAATTATGGTTTCTTCGCCCGCGCCGCCTACGAGCCTATCTATATTGGCGCGCACGGTAACGCGCGCCTTTGCGCGCAACTCAATGCCGTCCTTGGCTATTGCGGCAATGACAGGGGTTTCTATAACCTTTGGGTTAACGCTCATCTGCACAGCGTTAAGCACATCGCGTCCGGCAAGGTCTATTGCGCACGCGCGTTCAAAGTCGAGCGGTATGCCCGCGCGCTGGGCGGCTATCAATGCATTTACTACCCTATCCACGTTACCGCCGGCAAGATAATGCGCTTCAAGCTTGTTCAGCGGCACATTCATGCCCGCCTTTGTGGCCTTTATCATGGGGTTGATTATGCGGCTGGGCGTTACCTTGCGGATGCGCATGGCGGCAAGCTGGCCTATGCCAACCTTAACGCCGCTTGCGCGCGCGCTTATGAACAGGCCAACGGGCACAAAGCTGAAGAATATAGACAGGAAAATTATTCCTGCTATAACGATTATAATCGTGATAACAAATTCCGGCATTTAGATTTCCTCCTGAGTTTTGTTTATATTATTATAGGCCTATTTCATAAGCCGTATTAACAGCAATATAAGGTATATGAAGCCTATGAACAGCGGCATGCCTATCATTATCTGTATCCATGATTTTTTGCGCGCCTTTTCGGCCTGCTCCGGCGTCATATCCGTATCTATTTCATGCTTTGCCGCCTCGCCCGTGCGCAGCAGCTCCTCCGTATAGCATTTGGGGCACGGCCCTTCGTTTTCATTATAAAGCGTGCCGCATTTTTTGCATACCTTCATTTTTACTTTTCCGCATCCTCCGCTTTTTTAACCAATATTTTCAACCCCTCTATGCGTTCAACCCTTATGCGCGTATCCTTGGGGATAAATTCGCCGTTCGTCATAACATCGTAACGCTTGCCGCCTATTTCGGCGTTGCCGCTTGGCCTAAGCGCCGTTAAGGTCACGCCCTCCATGCCTATTATGCCCTGCATGGCTTCATCCTCAAGCGAGGTTGAGGCGGCGTCTATGCTTTCTTTAAGCACTATGCTCGATTTTGCTATTCTTCCCTTTGTAAAGGAGCGGTAGACTACAAACCCCGCAATGAACAGCACCACGAATATTATGGCAAGGGTAAATATTGCGTCCAGCAGCGAATGTGCGCTGAGTACGATTGCCGCAATAAGCGCGATTATGCCGAACGCACCCATAATCCCAAGCCCCGGCGTGAACATTTCCGCAATCATAAGCCCAAGCCCGATTATAAGCAGCATTAGCGAAAGCACGTTCCAGCCTGCCAAATATGCACTCATAAAGTCCATATGCACTACCTCCGTTTCATAATAATACAGTTAGTTAGCTATCTTAATACAGCCTGAACAGATGCGCGTTGAACCATTCCGCAAAGCCAAAGTCCGCCTTAGGCAATATACCAAGGTACATGAGCTTAACCACAAGCACCCACACCAATGCAAGCGTCATAATTGCAAGCATGAATATGAGCAGCACTATCAGCACGCTCGGCTTGCTGTCCGCTTCATCATCCGCATCTAACTCATCATCTCCCCAGTCAAGCGAAGGCTCCTCATCAAAAAGCTTGGGCGCGCCGCCCTCCGCTGCCGATGCGCCATATGCTGTCCCCGCCGCGGCAATCGGTTCGTGCTTCGCCTTGGCATTGGATACCGATGCGGTTATGGCGGCGCTGCCGCGTTCCACAACGCTCGGCTGCTTGGCGGGCCATTTGGGTCTTACAGCCTTGCCGAAAAGCGTGGGCTGATCCGTATTGTCATCGGGATAGTCCCTAAGCGTATCCTCAACAAGCCGCGCAAAGAACATATCCTCGCTGCAGCAGGCATCGGTCAGCGCCATAAGCTGCGCGTCAATATTGTTTTCAAGCTTTCCCCTCAGCGCAAGCACGGATACCTCGCTCGTTACCCTGCGCGTAACACGGATTGCATCCTCCTCGCTTTTTGTTATTGCAAGCGCCCTTTCGTATACCGGGCGCGTATATAGCTTAAGAAATGCCCTCAGTTCGGCCTTATTGCCGCTGTTGAGCAGCGCTATCATTTCAGGCGTTATTTTTTCAGCCATTTCCGTTCCCCCTTCCATGGGTATAAAGCTTAGCTATAATATACCAGAAAACGACATTCTTTTCTATATATTTATTGTTAACACTATTGTCACACATTGCGCCGCGGCTTAGCAGCTTAATCAAAAAGATGATAATGCTCTACGGCATAGCTGAAGCCGAGCATAATATACATCACGCCGAAAAGTATCGGCATAAGCAATTCGCGGCTGTCAACACGCTTTTTGAACATATGCGTAATTGCCATAAGCTCGCCAAGGTACGCAAGCGCGCCTATGCCGTATGCCACGGCTTTAAGCAAAAACTGCCTGTCGTCAATAAACAGCGACCCTGCAAAGCATATGACCGCCAAAATAGCCAATATGTTTTTAAGGTCCATTATCATGGCGTGTTTGGGGTGGCGCTCATCATCGCGCGGGGATTTATTATCCATGTTTTTCTCCGTTCGGGGGAATGCCCGTGCCGCATTGCGGCAGTATCCTTACGTATATATAATACATTATATACCGGTGAATGTACACGCTTTTTTGGTATAATGCGAGCGAATATGCTATAATGATTTATAATAATGCATTTGAACGGAGTTTAACGCCATGAAGAACGTTTTAATCGCCCTCGGCAAGGCCATATGCTATACGCTGCTGTTCGTTACGATGCAGTTTATGGTAAGCTTTGCCGTAATGCTTGCATCGGGTATAGGCTATGCGGCGGAGCAATTCGCGCTGTCCGGCGGAATAGATTACGATTCGCTTACAAGCATGATCTATTCCGGCGTTACGGCCAATGCTGCGCTTATTACGCTTATATCAAACGTATGCACGTTGGGCATACTGTTAGCCTTCTTCGCCCTGCGCAAAAAGGATATGCTGAAGGAGATTAACGCCTCCCCCATCCCCGCGCTTACATATGTTCCGCTCAGCGTAATGGGCATGTGCTTTGCCGTGCTTGTGACATTCATTATGGGTATACTGCCCATAAGCGAGGAGGTATGGGCGGAATATAACCAAAGCGCCTCCGTGATTGATTCAGCCGGATTTATACCCATGCTATCGACCGTTATAATCGCGCCGATAGCCGAGGAAACGGTTTTCCGCGGGCTTGTATACACGCGGCTCAAGCGCGCCATGCCAGCATGGGTGGCGGCAATATTGCAGGCAATCATATTCGGTGCGCTGCATGGGCAGATAATATGGATGGCGTATGCGTTCGTAATGGGGCTTGTGCTTGCGGCAACGGTGGAAAGCACGGGTTCGCTTTTTGCGGGTATGGCGGTGCATATATGCTTCAACCTTATGGGCGGATATGTGATAGAACATATCTTTACCGAAAGCACCGCGTTGTTTATATTGCTATCGGCGGTTATACTTATGGCGGTATCCGTATACAGCGCGGTGCGCATAGCAAAAAGAGGCAAAAATATATGAAAAACGTTGCGCCGCAGTGCGCGCATGGTGTATAATATATCGGTTTTTGAAACGGTTTTAACCGGAAGGAGTGCTTAGATTTATATGCAGAAGGAAAACATCCGTAACGTTGCCATAATTGCCCATGTTGACCACGGCAAAACCACATTGGTGGACTGCCTGCTCCGTCAAAGCGGCGTATTCAGGGCAAACGAGCAGGTGCAGGAGCGCGTGATGGACTCCGGCGACCTGGAACGGGAACGCGGCATAACCATACTCAGCAAGAATACCGCAATAAAGTACAAGGATTACAGAATAAACATAATAGACACGCCGGGCCATGCGGACTTTGGCGGAGAGGTTGAGCGCATACTGCAAATGGTGGACGGCGTGCTGCTGCTGGTGGACGCATTTGAAGGCTGCATGCCGCAGACCCGCTTTGTGCTGAGGAAGGCATTGGAGCTGAACAAGGTGCCCGTTGTTGTGGTGAACAAAATTGACCGCCCCGGCGCAAGACCCATTGAGGTTGTTGACGAAACGCTGGAGCTTTTCATGGAGCTTGGCGCATCGGATACGCAGCTTGACTTCCCCGTTGTATACGCAAGCGCTAAGGAGGGCATAGCCGGCATGGAGCCGGACGAGCTGGGTACGGATATGCAGGCGCTGTTCGATACCATAATTAAAGCCATACCCGCCCCGCCGTGCGATACGGAAGCGCCGCTGCAAATACTGTTTTCAACCATTGATTACGATGATTACGTTGGGCGCATAGGCATAGGCCGCATGGAGCGCGGCATTGCCCGCCGCAATCAAATGGTTACAATGTGCGGCGGCACGGATAACGCCGTGCGCACGGTAAAGCTGAGCAGGCTTTACCGTTACGAAGGCTTAAAGCGCGTTGAGGTTGAGGAAGCCTACGCGGGCGACATTGTTGCCGTTGCAGGCATTGCTGACCTTTCAATAGGTGAAACCGCCTGCGCGCCCGAATGCGTCGAGCCGATGCCGTTTGTGCATATAGACGAGCCTACCGTATCCATGATGTTCATGGTAAATGACAGCCCGTTTGCAGGCAGGGAGGGCAAATACGTTACCAGCCGCAATCTGCGCGACAGGCTGATGAAAGAGGTTGAAACCAACGTTTCAATGCGCATTGAGGGAACCGGCACGACCGATACATTCAAGGTATCCGGCCGCGGCGAGCTGCATCTTTCAATACTGATAGAGCAGATGCGCAGGCAGGATTATGAATTTGCCGTATCCCGCCCCAAGGTGATTTTGAAGCAGGACGAGCAGGGGCATACGCTGGAGCCTATTGAGGAGCTTACAGTTGACGTGCCGAGCGAATACGTTGGCAGCGTTATGGAAAAGCTTGGCTCGCGCAAGGCGGAGCTTGTGGATATGCATACGGAAAACGAAGGCAGCACAAGACTTCTTTTCAACATTCCCGCCCGCAGCCTAATGGGATACCGCAGCGAACTGCTTACCGATACGCGCGGCAACGGCGTAATGAGCCATATTTTCCACGGCTATGAGCTTTACAAGGGCGATATTGAGGAGCGCGAGCGCGGCAGCCTTGTTTGCAGCGAAACCGGAGAAACCAACAGCTACGGCCTGTTCAATACTCAGGATCGCGGCCGCCTGTTCGTGGGCCCGGGCGTGCCTGTATACGAAGGCGAGGTTATAGGCGAATGCTCCCGCGGGGACGATATTGTTGTAAACGTATGCAAGAAAAAGCACGTTACCAACATGCGCGCCGCCGGAAGCGACGAAGCGCTGCGCCTTACGCCGCCCACCATACTTTCGCTTGAGCAATGCCTTGAATTCATTGCCGATGACGAATTGGTGGAGGTTACGCCAAAGAATATACGTATGCGCAAGCGCATACTGTCCAAGGAACTGCGCATGAAGCAGGCGGCAAAGAATGGCTGATTTATTTCAGCGCATGAGCATACGGCGGGGACTTCCCCGCCTTACTTATAAGAAAGGAGCATATTATAAATGAGCAACACCGTTTACGATGCGGCAATAGTACCCTGCCCCGATTACGAGGCCGAGCATGTCCGCGCCGCTTTAACAGAGGCGCTTGACGCAATAGGCGGGCTTGACTGGGTCAAAGCCGGCCTGAAGGTGGGCATAAAGCCCAACCTTGCCGCTGCCAAAACGCCGGAGTTTGCCGTGTGTACGCATCCGGTAATGGTAGCGGAGCTTACAAAAATGCTTATTGAGCGCGGCGCGCAGGTGACGATAGGCGAAAGCCCGGGCGGGCTATATACCGCCGCGGCACTGAACCATTCCTATTCCGCAACGGGCATGACGCTTGCAGCCGAAGCGGGAGCAAAGCTGAACGATGATTTTTCTTCAAAGGAAGGGCATTTTGCGGACGCAAAGGTGCTGAAAAGCTTTCACTATACAGGCTGGCTTGACGATGTGGACGTGCTTATAACGTTTGCCAAGCTTAAAACCCACGGCATGATGGGCATGACGGGTGCCGTAAAGAACCTTTACGGCACCATTCCCGGCACGGTAAAGCTTGAATACCACTATCGCTTCCCGAATCACGCGGATTTTTCAAATATGCTGGTGGATATATACGAATACAACCACCCCGTCCTTGCGCTGATAGACGCGGTGACGGCAATGGACGGCAACGGCCCCACGGCAGGACGCCCGCGCGAATGCGGCGCGCTGATAGCCGCGCATACGGCATACGATGCAGACCTTGTAGGGGCAAGGCTTATAGGCGTTGAGCCGAAGGACGTTCCCACAATAGCGGCCGCGATAGAGCGCGGCTTAAGCCGCGATTCGCTTGATAAGGTATCGCTTTACGGCGATGCCGACCGATTTATAATAAAGGACTGCGAGCTTA
>CABSAH010000011.1 GCA_902475645.1 uncultured Christensenellaceae bacterium
TATTCGATAGGAGAATCATCATGAACATTCAGGATAACATACTTAAACAATATCTTAAAAACGTCTATTTCGTGTGCGGCACGGCATGCGGCGGCAAAAGCACGCTCAGCCGCGCGCTGGCCGGAAAACACGGCTTTTTGCTCTATGATGCCGACGCGCGCTTCGATGAGCATATAGCGCTGTCCGATCCCGTTGCTCAGCCGTCCATGAACAGGCATTTTGCATCGGCGGATGAATTCTTCGGCAGGAGCGAGAAAGAATACCTAAACTGGCTTCAAGGCAACAACCGTGAGCAGCTCGGCTTTATTCTGCTTGACCTTATCCGCCTGAGCGAAAAGCGCAAAGCGGTGTGCGACGCCCATTTCACGCCGGAGCAAATTAAAGCGCTTACCGAACCGGAACGGGTGCTGTTCCTTATAAAGGAGCCTAAAAACCTGATAGACGATTACTGCGGCAGGCCGGATCACGAGGGTTTCACGCGCTTCATAAACAGCGCGTCCGATCCCGCCGCGGCAAGGCGGCGCTGCAATGCCGTGCTTGAGCGGCTCAACCGCGCGATATATGACAGCATAAAGTGCAGCGACTGTTTTTACATTGAACGCAATGCATCAAGCACCGTTGAACGCACGCTGAAAGCAGTGGAAGAGCATTTTGGCTTAGCCTAGCCCAAAAGGCTCCACCGCCTGCGGGGGAGCTGCTGAGCGCAAGCGAAGCTGAGGGGGTGACCAAGCAAAGGCATAGCCACGGCTTTTCAACCCTGCGGCAATTCGCTGCTGCACATTCCCTTACCATCAGTTGATAAGAGCACACAAGCCCTAAAGGTTAGCTTTGGGACACTCCTGCGTTCTCGTCGCTTGAATTACCTCCAGTAGTACTGCGCTCCTCGGCCTTGGATTGCCCTCAAAGCAATTCCTTTAGGGTCTTTGAGTTTTAGAAGCCAAAGAGTATGGCAGAGCAAGGAGGACGAATGCAGGAATACCGGATGTATTTCCAGTGAGGACGACACAGCTATGCCGTGCTATTTGACTCCTAAAACCTTGTGCGTCCTTGTCAACTGATGGTAACCACATACATAGATTATTATTCAACCCGAAAGGAGCTTACATATGGAACACATGGCGGACACTATAACGGAAAAGCTTAGCAAGGCTCAGCCGATGCTATGGATAAATCCAAAGCTTACTGCGGCCGATGACGCGCTTAATAAGCTGAGCATAAGCGAAAAGGACACGGCGGAGGCGGAAGCGCGGCTTAAACGCTTTGCGCCGTACATTATGCTTAAATTCCCGCAAACTGCGGCGGCGGGCGGGCTGATAGAATCCCCGCTTACGGAAACGCCCGCCATGCTTTGGCGGCTTAGGCATGAATACGGCGCGCCCATAGAAGGCACGCTGTACGTTAAGCGGGACTGCGATTTGCCCATATCCGGCTCCATAAAGGCGCGCGGCGGCATATATGAGGTGCTCAAGCACGCCGAAGCCCTTGCAATAGAAGCGGGACTGCTTAACGAAGGCGACAATTACGCCGTGCTTGCGGAGGATAGGTTCAAGGAATTCTTTTCAAGCTACTCCCTTCAGGTGGCGTCAACGGGCAACCTTGGCCTATCCATAGGCGTTATGAGCGCGGCGCTCGGCTTCCGCACAACGGTGCATATGAGCGCGGACGCACGCGAATGGAAAAAGGCGCTGCTAAGGCAAAGGGGCGTTACGGTTATAGAGTACCCTTCGGACTATTCCGCCGCCGTGGAGCGCGGCAGGGCGGCAAGCGCGGCCGACCCCATGAGCTACTTTGTGGACGATGAAAACTCCGTTGACCTGTTCATGGGATACAGCGTTGCCGCTTCACGGCTTAAGGCGCAGCTTGACGCGGCGGGCATTGCAATAGACGCAAAGCACCCCTTATTCGTATACATTCCCTGCGGCGTGGGCGGCGGCCCGGGCGGGGTTGCATTCGGGCTGAAAACCATATTCGGGGACAATGCGCATGTGTTCTTCGTTGAGCCTACGCTTGCGCCGTGCATGGTGCTGGGCATGGCAACGGAGCTTGACAACAAAATATGCGTGCAGGATATAGGCCTTAGCGGAAAAACGGAGGCGGACGGCCTTGCCGTGGGCAGAGCATCGGGCTTTGTGGGCAAGGTAATGCGCAATATATTAAGCGGCGAAGTAACCGTTGAGGACGCGAAGCTGTTTGACTATATGCGTTCGCTTATAGAAAGCGAGGGTATGTTCGCCGAACCCTCCGCCTGCGCTGCGTTCGCGGGGCCTGTCGGACTTTATACCTATGAAGAGGGCAGGGAGTACATACGCGCGCACGGGCTTGACATGAAAAACGCCGTGCATATAGCATGGGCCACGGGCGGCAGCCTTGTGCCGGAATACGAGCGCGAAAAATACGCCAAAACGCATCTATGAGCGGCTTTACGGATGAGGGCATACTAAAGCTTTGCCCGAATAAGCTTCGCGGCAGGCTTGAAATAAGCCTGTTTGACGAGCTTGATTCCACCAATACATACCTTAAACGGCTTGCCCGCGCGGGCGCCGGGGAAGGCCGCGTAATAATAGCAAGGCGGCAAAGCGCGGGACGCGGGAGGCTTGGGCGCAGCTTTTATTCCGATGCGGAGGGGCTGTATATAAGCGTGCTGATAAGGCCGCGCATGAGGGCGGAGGGCATGGTATTCATAACGGCTATGACAGCCGTTGCAATGGCGCGCGCGATAGAGCGCACCGTTAACGCCGACGCCCGCATAAAATGGGTGAACGACATATTCGTCAACGGCAAAAAGGTATGCGGCATACTTTGCGAAAGCGCGTTCGGCGCGGATGCATTGAGCGAATACGTTGTTATTGGCGCGGGCGTGAACATAACCGAGCCCTTGGGCGGCTTTCCTGCGGATATAAGCGCGGTAGCGGGGGCGCTGCTGCCCGCGGGCGAAAAAGGGGAGCTTAGGAATGCGCTTGCCGCGGCGTTTTTGGAGGAGTTTTTCAACGAATACGCCTGCCTTGGCACGCGCCGCTTCCTTGGCGAATATCGGCGGCGCAGCATCGTTACGGGCAAAAGCGTATCCGTAATATCCCCCGCCGGCACGCGGCAGGCCGAGGCAATGGCAATAGACGACGACTGCCGCCTTGTTGTACGCTACAATGACGGCACAACGGAGCACATCTCCACGGGCGAGATAAGCGTAAGGCTAATCAATACCCCCTGACGAAGCGGGCGTATGCGCTCCTTTTCCCCCTATCCCGATACCACGCACACGGGTGTGGTGTGTATATTATTGTGATAAGCGGCAATAATACTGTTAAAATCCGACAGGGGGAATGAATACATGGAAAGCTGCAAGAGCGAAACCGCCGCAAGAGGCGGCTGGACACAGCAGGAGGACAGGCTGCTGCTTAGCGCGGCGCAGTCCGCGCGGCGGGAGGGCAGGGCGCTTAGGAGCGTATTTGAGGACGTGGCCGCCCAAACGGGCCGCAAGCCCAACAGCATACGCAATTATTATTACGAGCGCATAAAGCAAAGCGATATTGAAGGCGAGCTGTACCACAGCGCCGCATTTGTTCCGTTTAAGCGGGAGGAGGTGCGCAATATGCTGCGCACAATACTTGCGCGGCGGGCAAACGGCGTAAGCGTGCGCAGCTGCACGCTGGACATGGGCAACGGGGATACGCGCAGTATGCTCCGCTACCAGAACAAATACCGCTCCGTATTGAAGAAGGACCCCGCCCTTGTGCGCGAGGTTATGGCGGAGCTGGCAAGCGAGGGCATAGCCGCGTTTGACCCATACGAAAAGCCGCTTCCCGCACGCAGGGAACGGTTGAGCCGCGCGGAGGCGCTTGCGTTTTTCAGCGCGCTGGAGGAGCTTGCGGCATCATACAAAAAGCTGATGCTGTAATGCGCTGCATATGCCTTGGCCGGACATGAACGGTTCGGCCTTTTTTATGTGGATTTTCTATCGCGGTTATTGTATCATTATATAAAGAATTTTTTAACACGGAGCGGCACGCTATGATAAGCAAAACCAACCTGCGGCGCAGCCTGTCCCGCCTTATGGAAGCAAAAAGCATATCCGGCACGGCGGATGAGATACAGGGCGCGCAGATAATACTTGATATGCTGCGCGAGCTTGACTATTTCCGTGCGCACGACGAAAACATATTCACCGTTCCCGTTGAGGGCGACCCGCTTGGGCGCTATATCGTTGCGGCGCTCATGTGCGGCGGCGGTGCTGCGGGCGATACCGTAATACTTACGGGGCATTACGATGTTGTGGATGCGGACGAATACGCGCAGCTAAAGGACATTGCGTTCGATATGGATGCTATTACCGCGCGCATTAACGAGCTGCCCATGAGCGAAGAATGCAGGCGCGATTATGAAAGCGGGGATTGGCTTTTCGGCCGCGGCAGCGCGGATATGAAATTCGGCCACGCGCTTATAATAGAGCTTTTAAGGCATTACGGCGAAAACCCCTCCGTCCTGAACGGCAATTTGCTCTATGTTGCCGTATGCGGCGAGGAAACCAATTCCGAGGGTATGCTTGCCGCTGTACCCTTCCTGAACAGGCTTGCCGGCGAACGCGGGCTGCATTACCGCGCGCTTTTGCTCAGCGAATGTTATCTTAGCGATGATATGGCGCACGACCCTACGCATTATATACATTACGGCGCAACGGGAAAGGTAATGCCGTTGTTCTTCTGCGTAGGCAAAAGCTGTCACGCGGACGAGCCTTTCATGGGGCTTGATGCAAACGCGCTGAACGCCGCCGTATACGCCCGCCTTGGCATGAACGCGGATTATTGCGAGCATATGCGCGGCGAATGCACTCCGCCCGCCGTATGCCTTAAAATGAAGGATTTGAAGGCGAACTATTCCGTATCCATACCCATGTATGCCGTATCGTATTACAGCCTGCTTACGCTTAACCTTGACCCCGAGGGCATAACGGAGCGGCTGAGGGCATTGGCACATGATGCGTTCACAGCCGTGCTTGAAAAGCGGCGGCAGGATATGCAGCGCTATGCCCGGCTTATGCCCCGCCCCATAGCCACGCGGGATTTTTCCGCCAAGGTGATGACATATGCGGAGCTTTACACCGCAGTCAAGGCCGAAAACAGCGACATTGACGATAAGCTTGCCGCCCTTGCCCGCTCCCTTACGGAGCAGAAGGCGGAGCTTCAGGACATAAGCATAGAGCTTGTGCGCTGCCTTTACGAGCAATACGGCGGCAAGCAGCCCATGATAATAATTGCGTTCATACCGCCGTATTATCCCGATGTGTATATGGATACCTCCGACGGGGATGCGCACAGGCTGCTTTGCGCCGTGGACGATGTTATAGCCTATGCAGGGGATGAATTCGGCGAACAGCTTGCGCTGAAGGATTACTATATGGGCCTTTGTGACCTTAGCTATACCGGCCTTGGCGAAGGGGTTAACCACAATGAGCTTTTCAATAACCTTGCCGGGGCGAATATAACTTATAGCTTCCCCTTGGATGCGCTTAAAGCGCTGCATGTGCCGGGCATAGTGCTTGGCGGCTGGGGCAAGGATTTCCACCAAAGCACCGAACGGCTTAACGTGCCGTACAGCTTCGGCGTTGTGCCAATGCTGTACCTTAGGATAATAGACCGTATTTTCAATAAATAATCTTTATATAAAAGGAGGAACACAAATGATTTCCAACGTTACAAAGGACATAATATACGTTGGCGTGAACGACCATGATGTTGACCTGTTTGAAGGGCAGTATACTGTTCCCAACGGCATGGCGTATAACTCATACGTTATTATGGATGAACGCATAGCCGTTATGGATACGGTGGATGCGCATTTTTGCGACGAATGGCTTGCAAACCTAAAGGAGGCGCTGAACGGGCGGGAGCCTGATTACCTTGTTGTGCAGCACATGGAGCCCGACCATTCCGCAAACATAGTCAACTTCATTGCCGCTTACCCGAATGCAAAAATAGTCGGCAACGCAAAAACGTTTACCATGATAACCAACTTTTTCGGCAACGTTATACCGGATGAGAAAAAGGTAACTGTCGCCAACGGCGAAAGCCTTTCCCTTGGCGGGCATACGCTTACATTCGTATTTGCGCCAATGGTGCATTGGCCGGAGGTAATGGTAACATACGATGCAAAGGATAAGGTGCTGTTCTCCGCAGACGGCTTCGGCAAATTCGGCGCGCTTGATATTGAGGACGAGTGGGACTGCGAAGCAAGGCGGTATTATATTGGCATAGTTGGCAAATACGGCGCACAGGTTCAGGCGCTGCTCAAAAAAGCCGCAACGCTTGACATTGCCGTAATATGCCCCCTGCACGGCCCCGTGCTGAAGGATAATCTTGCGCACTACATAAATCTTTACGATATATGGTCAAGCTACCGCGCGGAGAGCGAGGGCGTAATGATAGCCTATACCTCCGTATACGGCCATACCAAAGCCGCCGCGGAGCTGCTTAACGACAAGCTGAATGAGCTTGGCTGCAAAAAGGTGGTTCTGTGCGACCTTGCCCGCAGCGATATGGCGGAGGCCGTTGAGGATGCATTCCGCTACGGCAAGCTGGTGCTTGCAACAACCACCTACAATGCGGATATATTCCCCTTCATGCGCACGTTTATAGAGCATCTTACCGAGCGCAACTATCAAAACCGCACCGTGGGCATTATAGAAAACGGCTCATGGGCGCCAATGGCTGCAAAGGTAATGCGCGCCATGCTTGAAAAGAGCAAGGATATAACGTTCCTCCCCACCGCCGTTACAATCAAATCCTCTCTCGACCCCGCCGCAATCGCGCAGATTGAGCAAATGGCGAAGGAGCTGATGTAAGCTTATCTATAAAGGCAGAAAGCCGCCGTAGGTTTTCTGCCTTTAGTCTATACCTCATCTGCCATATGCGCAGGGGAAATCATTATTACAAGCCGCTTATCTTCAAAAGCCGAAAGCTATTGGATTGCTAAATCTCGTCATTGCAGTATTTCGCTATCAGCTCCTTTATACTGTTTGCAACAGGCTTCCAGCAACAGCTATCCCCTATGTATTCATGTTCCCAAATATAGATTATGCTTTCATCAACAACCCCTGTCGGACAAACACGATAGCAGTAATAATCACCGCACCCGTTTGTTGCAAAAAACACAAATCTGTCTACTCGCTCCAGATATTCCTCTTTACTGTAATCCTCCTCAAAAAGCGGCAGGAATATTTTCCGATTCAGCCTGACATTCTCGATTATTTCTTCAGCCGACAGGAATAACCACTTATCGCCGTTCATTTCTCTCAGCAAATCCTTTAATTCTTGGGGAAACGGATACCCTACAACTTTTTCAGCTTCGGATATCGCATACTCCGGACAAGGCGGTTGAATCTTCACATACTCATTTCCCTTTGATAGCTCCAAAATCAATTCTCTATACACTTTCTTTTACCTCACGATAAACGCCAAGTCTGCAACCCCGAAAACCGTCGGTTTTCTGCCTTTAGTTTGTGTTTTCAAGTTCAAGAAACTCAGCCGCAGTTATGCATCTTGGATGCTCGATATCAAGGCTTAAAAAGTCCTTATCCCCCGTAAGCACCATATCAACATCATAAACTATCGCCGCATGCTATTCCCGTTCTCTCCTTCGCATTTCATCTATAACGTCCTGTATATCCTCCTCCGACGAAACGCCCATTTCCTCCGCCGCGCCCGCAAATGCCGCCTGTGCTTTTCTTATTGCCTGAGCGGATGCGTTGCTCAGCACTATTTCTCCGTTTTTGTTCTTAAAAAACAGTATCTTGTCGCCCGATTTAAGGCCAAGCTGTCTGCGTATCTCCACCGGAACGGTTATCTGTCCGTTGGATGATATCTTAGCAAGGTTCATGCTCACATCCTCCTTTCTTTATTTTTCAACTTTTCTTTAGTTTTATTATACACTGTCCCCGTCCAAAAGTAAACATGCCCCGCATATCGGCGGGGCGTTTTGCAAAGCTATTGAATACTCTACCGTTGCAATGTTAATATGCCTGCGCAGTACGATACCGGCATAAATGAAATCTCGGGAAAGTATTTCTTTAATTCTTCCACCACAAAATAGATTTCGTCATTGTCCCATTCGTCGCCCGCGCTCTTTTTGCATTTTTCCAGTTCATCGCGCGTTTCAAAGGCTACATCGCCAATCAAAAGCCTTCCGCCCCGTTTTAGGCAGCCGCGCAATGAGTTAATGAATATGGGCTTTTGCTCATCGGTCAAATGATGCAGGGAATACGTCGCTATAATAAAATCATAGCGTTGGCTGCGCAGCGGCTCTACCAGTCCGTTTGAAAAATCCCCCTGGTACAGATGCGCGTTCGGCATTTTTGCTGCCGCAAGCTCAATCATTCTTTCCGAAAAGTCCTGCCCGTAAACACAGCAGCCATTCTCATACAGCTTAGTTGTCAGCGTGCCTGTTCCGAAGCCGATGTCCAATACGGTCGGGCTTTGCTTTTCCATTACGGTTTGGAAAATATAGCCCAGCACCTTCTTGTACCCCGCAAACGGGTATGTGTTTCCCTCATCGGAGATGCCTACGCTTTTGTCGTACCCATCAGCCCAAAGATCAAATCCTTTGTCGTTCAGCATTGCCGTTTCAATGCCCTCCTGTTATTTGTTCCCCGCAAGCTCAACCAGCCGCTTGAACACGGCTGTATGTATGCCGCCTTCCTTTTGCAGCAGCTCTGGGTGCCACTGTACGCCGATTATACGGCCGTCCTCGCTCTCTATGGCCTCTATTATGCCGTCGGGCGCAGCTGCGCTAACCTTCATGCCGCGCCCAAGCTCCTTAACCGATTGATGGTGGAACGTGTTTACCTCTATCCGCTCGCTTTGGCAAAGCGAATAAATCTGAGTCCCCTTTTCAACCTTAACGCTGTGCGTCATCTCGCGTCCGGGGTCGGGCTGGCGATGCCTTAGAGCATTTGGACACTGCGCGGGTATATCCTGATACACCGTGCCGCCCAAGGCTACGTTTATTATCTGCTCGCCGCGGCATATGCCGAGTATGGGCAGCTTTTTCTCCGCCGCGCGGCGCACGGCCTCCGTTTCGAATATATCGTCGCTCCTGCGGCTGCCGCCCATGCTCTGTATGGGTTCTTCGCCGAACAAAAGCGTGTTTATATCCGGCCCGCCGGGGATATACAGCGCGTCTATATTTTCAAGCTGCTCGGCTATGTCCTCCGTTGAATCGGCAACCGGTATAAGCACGGGCAGCCCGCCCGCGTTCCTTACGGCGTTTATATCGCTTTGGCCGATAACATAATGGTCATCCGCGCTTTTCATCCTTATAAGCATGCCTATGCGTGGTTTCATTAGTACATTCTCCTTGCAGATATTTTCACAATACCATGATATATCATATTCCCCCTTTTTGCAACAAAAAAGGAGCGGCAAGAAAGCGCCGCCCCCGAAAAATGCGATTATAACCTATTCCTTTGGCTTTTCGGAATCCTCCGCCCTGTTAACGGCGAATTTCTTTTCCTCATGATGCGCAAGGCGCACAAGGTTGGGCCAATGCATTACCCATACGAATGCCACCGCCGCAATTGCAACAACGTATTGGCTTACGGTGAAGCCGCCGAGTATAAGCATCATTACGGGCATGGCCGTAACGCCCGAAAGCGAGGCTATGGACGCCGTTTTCTTTATAAGGAACGCCAATAGATATATGCCTATGCATATTAGGAACAGCCGCCAGTCCATATATAGCCCTATGCCCGCCGTTACCGCAACGGCCTTGCCGCCCTTAAAGCCGAAGAACACCGGGAAGCAATGCCCCGTAAGGCAGGCTATGGCTGCCGCGGCGGTTCCGGTTTCGCCCGCCATAACGCCGCCGAGCCACATTACAAGCATGACCTTTGCCATATCCAGCAAAAGCGTGCTGACCCCGGCCACGGGGCCGAATACGCGCGTAACGTTGGCGGCGCCCGCGTTTTTGCTGCCGCGCTCCCTTACGTCGCTTTTCAAAATATATTTGGTAATAATAACAGCCGCATTGACCGAGCCTATAACATAGCCCAGCGCCGCGGCCGCAATATGCAATAATACATCACCTATGCCCATTTTTATCCGTTAAGCACTTTCCTAATATTTCTTACCACCGCGTCAAGCGACCTGAAGCTGCTCAGCGCGCGGTTGGAGTCATCCACATATATGCCGTCGCAGCTATCAAGCCTTGCGGCAAATTGCAGCGGGTTTACGCCGAAGTAGTAATCCTGCTTATCATCCGGCCCTTTGGAAAGGAAGAACAGATACGTTTCCCCCTCATCGGGCACGGGGAGCCTGTCGCTTTCGCACGCGGCGGGCTTAAGCGTTGATGCATCAATCATGCCTTCGGCCATTGCGGGGCAGTATACCACCTGTATTTCGCTGCCGTATTTCAGCGCGCCCTTGACGGAGCCGTAAACCTCAACCGTCAGCAGGGACGCGGGAAGCTTGTTTTCTATCGTTGCGCCGTTTTCATGCGAACGGAAGGCCATCGGCCTTGCAGCGGGCGCCTTCTTGACGCGGCCTATGAATATATAGTCGCTGCCCGTGCTCAGCGCCGAAATGCTTTTATAATACATGCTTTCGCTCGGCGCGGATATGGTGCTGTTGACCCGCGATATAGCCGCCTCGATATCGGATATATCCATAACGGAGCCGGAGGTATACACAACGCCGTTCTTTATCCTGAACGCCGTATCGCCGACTATTTTGTAGCTGTCCATATCCTCGCTTTGGTAAACATCGTCCCCCGCGGCAAGATAGAGCAGATAGCTTTCGCCCTCCTTCATGCCGCCGAGCGGACAATGCAGCGTTTCGCCGCCATGCTCCGCCGTGCCTGCCACGGTGCGTTCAATGCTTACGTCGCAGCATGCGTTGCCCGCCGCATCCGTATGCGTGCGCAGGCATTTTGCCACAACAACAAGCGAGGAGCCCCTGTAAAGCCGCTGCATTTCGTGTATATCCGTTTCGGACGCCGCAGGAACATTGACCTGCTGCGCCGCGCATGCACAAAGCGCCGCCATTGCCGCAATTATCCACAGCATAGCAATCATATGCTTTATACCTGTCTTTTTCATGTTCCCTTGCGGCGCCTCCTTCCCTGCGGTTTTACCTCTCTACTATAATAAACTATTTTCGCCACCAAAAGGTTGCGCAAAAAGAAAACTTTATATAAATATTTTTACTAAAGCTCCCTTCTGCCCTCAACCGCTTTAAGCAGCGTCATCTCGTCCACATATTCAAGGCTGCCGCCTATCGGCACGCCGTGGGCGATTCTGGTCACGCGCACGCCCTTGGGCTTTAGTATACGGGCTATGTAGCTTGCCGTGGCCTCTCCCTTAACATCGGGATTGGTGGCAAGTATAACCTCCTTCACCCCGCCCGCGTCAACGCGCTCGATAAGCTCCTTTATGCGTATATCCCCCGGGCCTACGCCATCGGTAGGCGATATTGCGCCGTGCAGCACATGGTAGCGCCCGCGGTATTCCCTTAGCTTTTCCATGGCGAAAACCTCCTTGGGGTCCTCCACCACGCATATTATCTCCCCGCTGCGCTTTTCATCCGCGCATATGGCGCATGGCTCCGTATCCGTATAATTGCCGCATATAGGGCAATAGCGCACCTTTTCCTTTGCGTTTATAATGCTCTGCGCCAGCTCCCTTGCGGAAGCCTCGCCCATATCCAGTATGTAATACGCAAGCCTTTGCGCGCTTTTTACGCCCACGCCGGGCAGCTTGGATAGCTGCGCGCACAGCGTATTTATGGGTTCTATCATCCGTTGCCCCTTCTTATTGCCATCAGAAGCCCAGCTTCATTCCCCCGGTGACCTTGTTCATTTCGCTGTTCATGGTTTCATCCGCGCTGCGCACGGCCTCGTTCACCGCGCTTATTATAAGGTCCTGAAGCATTTCAACGTCATCGGGATCCACGCAGGAGGGATCGATTGTTATGGCCTTAAGCTCCTTTGTGCCCAGCACCGTTGCGCTCACCACACCGCCGCCCACGCTTGCCGTAAACTCACGCTCGCTTATATCCTGCTGTATGCGGGCCATGTCCTGCTGCATCTTCTGCGCCTGGCGCATAAGCTGCTGCATATTCCCGCCGCCCATTCCTCCGGGAAAACCGTTCCTTGCCATAATTTATCCTCCGTTCAAGTTATATATTTCAGCGTTTTGCGAAATATGATTATATCATATTTCCCGTTTTCACTCAACTATCTCTATAATGGAGCCGAACGCCTTCTTAGCCGCCTCCGCCACGGATTCGTTCTTCGCCTCCGCCGTGCCGTAGCGTATGCTCATGCCGTTTGAAGCCGCGCTCAGCGCGTCCTGCGCCGCCTTATGCATCTCCGGCTTCATGAATGCCTCCGCAATGGTGCGCTTGGGGAAGCGAACGAACAGCACGTCGCCCTCAATTTCACATTCGCACTTCATGCCCAGCACCGCAAGCGTTGGGTTCTTTATCTGTATCGCCCTGCGCACCGTTTCCCATAGCTCCTTTGCGCCCGCCAGCTGCTGCTTTTGCGGGGCGGGGTTAGCTTGCCCCTGCATAACCGTCTGCTGCGGCGCGGCAGCCTCCGCCCGTTTTTCCGCCGCCGGCGCGCTTGGCTGAACAGCCGTATTGCTTATTGCAACGCCGCCCCTTTCAATGGCCGCAAGCTTTGCTTCCATGGCCTCCAGCCGCTCCGTAAGCCCGTCGGCATCGGCATCGGCCGTCCGCTCGGGCGAGGCTATGCGTATAAACGCGCTTTCCAGCCGCACCCTTGGCAGGGCAAGATACCGTATGCCCGATACCGCGTCCATCAGCGCATCCACCGCGCTCCTCAGCCGCGTTTCCCCGCAGCGGGACGCCTGCTCAATATAGCGCGCCATTGTATCGGGCGTGCAGCTCAATATATCCTCGCTCCTGCCGCAAAGCTTTGCTATAAGCAGCGCACGGAAATGCTTTGCCATATCCGAAGCAAAAACGCCCATGTCGCGCCCCTGCCCTATTACGCTGTCAAGGCTCCTTACGGCAAGCGCCGCGTCCCCGTTTATGAGCGCATCCGCCGTTGTAAACAGAAACGATGAATCCATGCCGCCAAGCACGCCGTATATGTCCCGCGCGCTTACGTTATTGCCGCAGAACGCAATGCATTGATCCGCAATGCTCAGCGCGTCCCTCATGCCGCCTTCCGCCGCGCGGGCTATTACCAATAAGCCCTCGTCGTCTATCTCCGCGCCCGCCTTGTTAACGGCGCTTCGCACGCAGCTTATAATATCCTCCACGCCTATGCGGTGAAAATCAAACCGCTGGCAGCGGGAAAGTATTGTTGCGGGTATGCTTTGCGGCTCCGTTGTTGCCAATATGAACAGCACATGCTCCGGCGGCTCTTCAAGCGTTTTAAGCAGCGCATTGAACGCCGGACGGGAAAGCATATGCGCTTCGTCTATTATATATACCTTCTTCTTCAGCTTTAGCGGGGTAAAGCGCGCCTTGTCTATTATTGCGCGGACATCGTCCACGCCGTTGTTGCTTGCGGCGTCCAGCTCTATTATATCCGCGCTGTCCGCCGCGGCAAGGCAGTATTCACATTCGCCGCAGGGCTCGCCGTCCACGGGATGCGCGCAGTTAACCGCGCGGGCAAGTATCTTTGCCGTGGTGGTTTTGCCCGTGCCGCGGCTGCCCGAAAAAACATATGCATGGCTCACGCGGCCGCTTACCACCTGGTTTTTCAATGTTGTTGTTATATGCTCCTGCCCCAGCACGTCCGCAAACAGCTGCGGGCGGTATTTTCTGTAAAGCGCCTGATAAGCCATACTACGCCTCCGTATATTTCTGCAATTATAATTGTACCATTTTGAAGCCGCCATTGCCACAGCCAAAACAAGCTGATATAATATACTTTATTGATTTTACCTTTAATGAAGGAGAAAAAACGGCTATGGAAAACGGAAAGAAAATAGTATTGAGCGGTATTCAGCCTTCCGGCATACCAACAATCGGCAATTATGTGGGCGCGCTGCGTAATTGGCCGCTGCTTCAGGGAGAAGGCAGGCTCTGCTATTACTGCGTGGCCAACCTTCATGCAATAACCGTTAAGCAGGACCCGGACGTGCTGAGGGAAAACACCCTTTCGCTCACGGCGCTGCTGCTTGCCTGTGGCGTTGACCCCAAGGAAAGCGTTATATTCATACAGTCCGACGTTAAGGAGCATTGCGAGCTGAGCTGGGTGCTCAACTGCGCAACTTATATGGGCGAGCTTAACCGCATGACCCAGTTTAAGGACAAAAGCGCCAAGCATGCGGACAATATCAACGCCGGGCTTTTCACATATCCGGTGCTTATGGCGGCGGACATACTGCTTTATCAAAGCGACATAGTTCCCGTTGGCGAGGATCAGCGGCAACACATTGAAATCTGCCGCGATATTGCCATTCGCTTCAACCGCAGCCACGGCGAAATATTCACCATACCCGAGGGCTATACGCCCAAGTTCGGCGCGCGCGTGATGAGCCTGCAAAACCCTGCGCAGAAGATGAGCAAGTCCGACGTTAACCCAAACGGCTTCGTATCCATAATAGACACGCCCGACGTTATACGCAAAAAGCTGCGCAAGGCCGTTACGGATTGCGACGGCGTGGTAAAATACGATATTGCCAACAAGGCCGGCGTTTCCAACCTGCTTGCAATATACACAAGCTTTACCGGAAAAACCATGCAGCAGGCCGAGGAGCATTTTGCGGGGCAGAATTACGGCGCGCTCAAAAACGAAACCGCTGACGCCATAATAGAAGGTCTTGCCCCCATACAGGCGGAATACGCCCGCCTTATGGACAACAGGGACTATCTGCACGAAATAATGCGCGATGGTGCGCTCCGCGCGGGCGAGGCGGCGGCAAGGACGGTTAAAAAGGTATATGCCGCAATGGGCTTCAACGCATGATTAAAGCAAAATGAACCAGGGGCTTTGAAAGCCCCTTTTATTTTACTCCCTGCTGCCTATTCCAAGCTCGTCGGCATATTCGCGCATACCCTTTATAACTATCGCCATAACGTCCTCTATCGGCATATTGAGCATTGCACAGCCCTTGTCTATTACCTCCCTGCTGCATTTGGCGGCGAACTTCCTGTCCTTATATTTCTTTTTAAGGCTCTTTACCTCCAAATCCATAATGCCCGTGGGCCGCATGAGCGAGGCCGCCTGCACAATGCCCGTCAGCTCGTCCACCGTGAACAGGCTCTTTTCCATATCCGTCTGCGGCTCAACATCGCTGCAAAGGCCGTATCCGTGGGAAAGTATGGCGCGGATGTCGCTTTCGTCTATGTCCTCGCCGCTAAGCAGCTCCCGCGTGTGGGCAAGATGCTCCGTAGGGAATTTTTCATAATCCACATCGTGAATATAGCCCACGGCCTCCCAATGCGCCTTATCCGCGCCGAAATGCTCCGCCATTGCGCCCATTGCCGCGCTTACCGCACGCGCATGGGTAAAAAGATGCTGCTCCGTAACGTTTGCCTTAATAAGCCGCTCGGCCTGCTCCATATTCAACCTTGCCATTTTTACTGCATCTCCTCTTTTGTATAATTCCCTCTCCCGCGCCTATTGGGGCAGCTTAACGCCCTTGCAGCTTCCGCCCGTAAGCCTTATAAGCTCCGATACCGTAACGAAGCGGAAGCCTTCTTCAATAAGCGTGGGTATTATTATCTCCATTGCGTCCGCCGTTTGCGTCTGCTGGTCGTGCATCAGTATAACGCTGCCCTCCTTGGCCTTGGCTATAACATAGGCGGCTATCTCCCCCGGCGGCTTGCCGCGCCAGTCGTTCGTATCCACCGTCCAAAGTATCAGCGGCCTATCGGCGGCGCTCAGCACGGTTTTATTATAATATCCGTAAGGCGGCCGCACAACATTTGCCCTGCGCCCCGTAACGCGCTCTATCTCCGCATCCGTATCGTTAAGCTCCCTTTGGCAGTCCGCACGGCTAAGCCGCGTAAGGTCGGCGTGGCTGAAGGAATGGTTGCCTATTTCGCAGCCCAATTCGTCCATCCTTATCAGCATGTCCTCCCGCCCTTCTATCCTGCTGCCAAGCACGAAGAACGTTGCGCACACGCCGTTTTTCTCAAGCACGTCCAGAATATGCCCCGTAACCTTTGAATACGGCCCGTCGTCAAACGTCAGGGCTACCATAGGCCCGTTTTCGTTCACTATTGCCGCCGCGGGCTCAGCCGCGTTATGCGAACCTATCGTCAGCGCGGCCGCCGCCGCAAGGCATACTGCCGCGCCCATGCGCATAAGCGTTTTGTTTGAAGGATAGTACCTTCTTATCAAATCAAACAATCCCTTCATGGGATATGTTTATTTGTTCGATTCGCGTTTTATGATATGCTAAAAAGCCTTTTGCCGTTTTCAAGGCAGCCTTGGGCAAGCGTATCCGCGTCCATGCCCCGCGCCGCCGCTATGCATTGGGCTATTAACGGCACGAAGGAAGGGTCGTTGCGCTTGCCGCGCTGCGGTACGGGCGTCATATACGGGCAGTCCGTTTCAAGCAAAAGCCTATCCTGCGGAACATATTTTGCAACCTCAATGGGCTTTACCGCGTTCTTGAACGTCACCGCCCCGCCAAGGGCAATGTACAGCCCCAAATCAAGGCATTCGCGCGCGGTTTCCACGCTGCCGCTGAAGCAATGCATAACGCCGCGAAGCCCTTCCTTGTTCGCGCGGAGTATTTCCATTGCATCGCCGAAGGCTTCCCTTATGTGCAGCGACACGGGCAGCCCAAGCTCCTTAGCCATTTTAAGCTGATAATCGAACATTTCCCTTTGGGCGGCCTTCTCGGAAAGGTCATAATGATAGTCCAGCCCTATTTCGCCAAGGCACACGGCCTTTTTGTCCTTTAGCGCAGCCCTTAGCCGCGCTTCCCAGCTTTCGCCCGGAGCGGACGCATAATGCGGGTGTATGCCGTATGCGCCGTATATAAACGGGTATTTTGCCGTAATATCAAGCGTTTTTTCAAAATCCTCCGCCGCGCACGCAACGTCCAAAATAAGCTCGGCGCCGCAAGAGGGCAGCCCCGTTATTAGCGCTGCCCTATCGGTATCGAAGCTTTCGTCGTTCAAATGCGCATGAGTATCAAAAAATCTCATAGCATCAGCTCCATTATCATTTCGTCGTAATATTCGCCGTTTATGTATAGCTGCTCCCTGCGCAGCCCGCATTGGACGAAGCCAAAGCGTTTATACAGCCGTATGGCGCGTTCGTTATCCGCCCTCACGTCAAGGCAAATTTTATGGTAGCCCGCTTCCCTTGCGTAATCTATTGCAATAACGGTCAATATCGCGCCTATGCCAAGATGCCAGCAGCTTTTCCTTACCGCTATGCCGAAGCCCGCATTGCCGCGCAGCTTACCACCGCCCATGGGTGCAATGCTGAAAAATCCGGCTATTTCGCCATCCATTACGGCAAGCATTATGCAATACCGCCTATCCGCAAGTGCGGCGCTAAGGTATTCCGCTTTTTCTTCAACCGTTCCGAAAAAGCCGCGGTAATCAAGCATCAAATTGTCCGTTTCGCCGCCCACAAGCCGCGAAAACGCCATGAACGCCGCCGCGTCATCCGGCTCTGCTATACGCACGGTAAGCCATTTTCCGTTTTTAAGCGGAACAAGCTCCATTAACCTACCTCGCTGCCGCCGGGCATTATATCCTCCGTGGTAAGGAGCCTAAGCTCCTCGCCGCCGTCCGCCGTGGGGGTAAACGCGCTCAGCAGCATACCCTCGCTCATTATGCCAACCATTTTGCGGGGCTTCAGGTTTACGCAGGCAATAACGCGCTTGCCTATCAGCTTTTCAGGCTCGCCGTACCATTTGCGTATGCCGGAAAGTATTGTGCGCTCCTCGCCGCCGCCCATATCCAGCGTAAATTTCAAAAGCTTATCGCTCTTGGGAACGAATTCGCAGTTCTTAACCACCGCCACGCGAAGCTTTACCTTTTCAAAATCGTCAAAGGCTATGTATTCGCTCTCCGTGGCCTTTTCCTCTGCCTTAGCGTCCTTCTTTTCAGCCTTATTCTCGGCCTTTTCTTCCTTCCTCTCGGCCTTGGCTTCGTTGGGATGCTCAAGCTTTTCCAGCGCCTCAAGCTCCTTCTTCATATCTATTCTTGGGAACAGCGCCTCGCCCTTATGCACGGTAACGTTATGCAGCCTGCCCCATTCGGCGGCGGCTTCCCAGGCGGCGTCCTCCTTGGCGGCGCCTATCTGCATAAGGCCCTTTTCAACGCTTTCGGGCATAAACGGGGTAAGCAGCGCCAAGCACACGCGCAGGGTTTCGATAAGGTTATACATAACCGCCGCCAGCCTTGCGCCGTTGGCGTCCATATCCTTTGCAAGCACCCATGGCGCGGTTTCGTCAATATACTTATTGGCGCGGGATATTACGCGGAACACCTCGCTCAGCGCATCCTGCGTGCCGAAGCTATCCATAAGCTTTTCGTATTTATCCCTAAGCCCCTTCACCATGCCTATAAGCTCGTCATCCATGGCGTCAGCCTGCCGGTTTTCGGGTATAGTGCCGCCGAAGTATTTTTCAACCATTGCCACGGAGCGGCTCAAAAGATTGCCAAGGTCGTTGGCAAGCTCCGAATTTATGCGGGAAATTAGCAGCTCGTTTGAGAAGTTGCCGTCGCTGCCGAGCGGGAATTCGCGCATCAGATAAAAGCGCAGCGCATCCACGCCGAAGCGTTCGGAAAGTATATACGGGTCAACAACGTTGCCCTTGGATTTGCTCATCTTTCCGCCGCCGAGCAGAAGCCAGCCGTGGCCGAACACCTTCTTTGGCAGGGGCATATTCATGCTCATCAGCATTGCGGGCCAAATTATTGAATGGAAGCGGACTATCTCCTTGCCCACCATATGCACGTCCGCCGGCCAGAATTCATTGAAATCCGCTTCGGGATATTTATCGTTCATAAAGCCCAGCGCGGTGCAGTAATTGAACAGCGCATCCACCCAAACGTACACAACATGGCCCGGGTCAAAGTCCACGGGAACGCCCCATGTGAAGCTGGTGCGGCTTACGCAAAGGTCCTCAAGGCCGGGGTCGATAAAGTTCTTCACCATCTCGTTCACCCTGCTTGCGGGTTCAAGGAAGTTCCCTTCAAGCAAAAGCTTCCTTACAGGCTCGGCATATTTTGAAAGGCGGAAGAAATACGCTTCCTCCTCCGCGTCCTTTACCTCGCCGCCGCAATCGGGGCATTTGCCGTCAACAAGCTGGCTTTCCGTCCAAAAGCTTTCGCAGGGGGTGCAGTATTTGCCCGTGTATTTGCCCTTATAAATATCGCCGTTTTCGTACATTTTTTTGAATATCTTCTGTACTGCGGCAACGTGATAATCATCCGTAGTGCGTATAAAGCGGTCGTTGGATATGTTCATCAGCTTCCACAAATCCTTTACCCCGCCCTTGCCAAGCACTATATTATCCACAAACTGCTGCGGTGTAACGCCTGCGGCCTTTGCCTTTTCCTCTATTTTCTGGCCATGCTCATCGGTTCCGGTAAGGAACATAACGTCATAGCCCTGCATGCGCTTATACCGCGCCAAAACGTCCGTTGCAACGGTGCAGTACGCATGACCTATATGCAGCTTTGCGCTGGGGTAATAGATAGGTGTTGTGATATAAAACTTCTTTTTTGCTTCCACGGTATTTTTCCTCCTTGGACAC
>CABSAH010000012.1 GCA_902475645.1 uncultured Christensenellaceae bacterium
TCGTCCACCGGACGCGCTCGGCTCGAATCCCCCGCACGCGGGGACAGCTTATTTTTACTCCCTCCGTCTTTTGCTTCGCAAAATCCACCTCCCTCGACAGGGAGGCTTTTTGGGGACGGAGTTTGCACAAGCCAAAAGGCTCCCCGAACGGGGAGCTGTCGCCGCAAGGCGACTGAGGGGTTGAGGGAAAAAAGAGCAGCCGCGATGTAACCTCCCTGTCAGGCGACTGAGGGGTTGAGGGAAAAAAGAGCAGCCGCGATGTAACCTCCCTGTCAGGCGACTGAGGGGTTGAGGGAAAAAAGAGCAGCCGCGATGTAACCTCCCTGTCAGGCGACTGAGGGGTTGACGAAAAAAAAGAGCAGCCGCGATGTAACCTCCCCGCAAGACGACTGAGGGGTTGACGAAACAGCTTTGTCCCGCTGCAACCCCGCTGCCCCGCCAAAAAGCCGAAGGGATTACCCTCCGGCTTTTAAGCTATTTACCTTGCTTTGATGTTCCTTTATTCCTCTATCCGTTCCCAAACGCGGCTGCCTACCATTACGGACCATGCCTTATTATCGCGGATATAGAAGCGCATACGGTTGGCAACGTCGCCGTTGCGGATGCCCTGGAACCACGTTTCGCCGCAGTATACCATGTCCATCGGCCCCATGGAGGTTTCGCCCGTCAGCTTGCCTTCGTCATTTATATAAACCTTCAGCGTGGCGGGGATGCCCTCGTGGCATATGTAGGAGCCGACTATGGCCTCTGGCGCGCCGAAATCGCGTCCGGCGGGGTGCAGCCAGCGGTGGCTGTTCTCTATCGGGTCGCCCATTATCATGTTGTACATCATCCAGCACAAATCGTCCGTATCGCAATCGCCCTGATTGCACAGCGCGGCAAAGCCGTAGCCCTCGCCCTTTAGGAAGCCGCCGTGCGTGGATACGCCGTGCAGCCCGCCGCTGTGTTCGCATATAACGTGGCCGTTTTTGGTGCGCTTGTAAAGGCCATAGCAGTACAGGGGCTTTTCATCCTCGCCAAAGCGATTCCCTACCATTATTTCAACGGCCCTTGCGGGTATTGCCTGCACGCCGTCTATAACGCCGCCGTTGCCAAGGCAGCTGTAATAGCGCGCCATATCGTGCGCGGTGCTTTTTACGCAGGCGCAGGCGCGGAACGGGGGCAGTATGCTCCAGCAGTCGTCCGCAACGCTTTCGCCGTTAACCTCCTCAAAAAGGCTTGTTATGTTGCCGTCGGCGGCTATCCTCTTGGCCTCGGACCCGTCCACGTCAAGCACGGTTCTCGTCATGCCTATCGGATCGAAAACGCGCTCGTTGAGGAATTGCTCAAGCGGCATTCCCGCCGCCGCATCCACAATATAGGATATTACGGCGTAGCCCTCGTTTGAATAGCTCATGCATTCGCCCGCCGCGCCGAGCGTTTTATATTTGCAGTTGGCAATGTATTCAATAACCTGCTCAATCTTGTCCATTTGATTGGGGGAGGTGCGGCGCATCTGCAATGCCCAGCTATCGCTCTCATCGGCGGCGGAATATACGTTCTGCCCAACGTTTTCCTCGTTAACGTCGCTGAAGCGGTCCGTGCTGTTCATGGCTATTGACCATTCAAGCGGCTCCATGGGCGGTATGCCCGCGGTATGCATTGCAAGGTGCCTTACAAGCACCGTATCCTCCGGATTGCCGGGTATGCGGAAGGAGGGAATATACTTTGTTACGGGGTCGTCGTAGCTGAATTTGCCCTCGGCCTCCAGTATTGCAAGCGCCAATGTGGAGGTGGATTTGCTCATGCTGGCTATGCCGAAAACGGTGTTTTCGTCAATGCGCTTGGTGCGCTCGTTATTGCCGAAGCCGTAGCCCTTTTGGAATATAGCTCCGTCGGGGCCGTATATTGCGCAGCTGACGCCGGGCAGCTTCTTTTCGCGTATCCTTGCGTCAAGCGCCCTGTCAAGCGCGTTCAGGTCGTAATTCATGGGTTGGTTTTCCTCCTGATGTTAAATAAAAATATTGTAGCCGCCCGTTCGGAGGCGAGAATTTTTATGCCTGTATGTCTACCGCATCAGTATACCATAAAACGCGCATTATGTATTGTGGTAAAGCGAAATAACGTATATAATATATGTGAATATCTTGTCACTTATATCTATAACAACTTTATTGGGAGGCGCAGCGATGGATTATCTTATCAAAAACGGACGCATAGCCGATAAGAACGGCTGCTACGAGGCCGATCTGATAATAAAGAACGGCAAAATAACATATATTGGCGATGGGCTTGATGCATCGGGGCTGGAGGTGATTGACGCCGGCGGCTGCTATGTTTTGCCCGGATTTATAGATACCCATACGCATTTTGACCTGAATACGGGCACGGCCGTAACAGCCGATAATTTCGATACCGGAACCCGCGCGGCAATACTGGGCGGCACGACCACGATACTGGACTTTGCAACGCAGGAGCGGGACGGCACGCTTGCTCAGGCGCTTTGCGAATGGCACAAAAAGGCGGAAATTGCGCACTGCAATTACGGCTTCCATATGGCAATAGCCCGCTGGGATAAGCAGACCGAGGCCGAGATGGCGGATATGGCGCGCGAAGGCGTAACGTCCTACAAAATGTATATGGTATACGACGCGCTGCGCGTGGACGACGGCAGCCTTTATGCGGCGCTGAAGGCTGCAAAGCGGCACGGCGCGATTATAGGCGTGCATTGCGAAAACTGGGATACGCTGCTGCGCATTACGGAGGAGGTTAAGGCGCGCGGCATATTGGGTCCTGAGGGGCATCCGCTTTCCCGCCCCAACGACATTGAGGCCGAGGCCGTTGCGCGCTATATGCGCCTTGCAAGGCTTGCGGGCGCGCCGGCATACATAGTGCATCTTTCAACGCACGAGGGCTTGGAGGAGGCGCTGCGCGCACGGGAGCGCTCTCAGGAGGTTTATATCGAAACCTGCCCGCAATATCTGCTGCTTGACGATGAACGCTATCTTGACGCAGACGGGGCAAAATTCGTTATGAGCCCGCCGCTTAGGAAGCCTTCGGATAACGCCGCGCTTATGGAGGCGTGCGCTTCGGGCGCGGTAGATACGCTGGGCACGGATCATTGCTCCTTCACAATGGCACAGAAGCTTGCCGCAGGCGATTTTACGCAGATACCAAACGGCGGCGCGGGCGTAAGATGGCGCGGGGAGCTTATGTATACCTACGGCGTGCTTGCGGGCAGAATGAATATGCAGCGTTTTTCGGCGCTTATGAGCGGCAACGCGGCAAGCATATTCGGCTTGGCGGGGCGCGGCAGAATTGCCAAGGACTGCGCGGCGGATGTGGTAATATGGGACGGCAATGCAAGCCGAACGATATCCGATACGGACGGCGAGCACAACTGCGACAATACGCCCTTCAACGGCATGGAGGTTAGGGGCGCGGCAAAGCATGTTTTCCTAAACGGCGAGCTTGTTGTATATAACGGCGAGCTTATAGCCCCAAACCGCGGGCGCTACATACGCCGCAGGGCGCACGGCAAAATAAGATGAAAATAGCCGCTGTGCTTATGGCCGCGGGAAGCTCCGCGCGCTTTGGCGGCTGCAAGCTTATAACGGAATTCAATTCGCGCCCGCTGTACGAATATGCGCTTGACGCGCTGCCCGCGGATAGGCTTTGCGCCGTTGCGGTGGTGTCCGGCAGGGAGGAAATACTTTCCGCCGCCAAGGGGCGCGGCTTTATGGGCGTTGTGAACAATGCGCCGGAGGAAGGCCCTCCGCGCACGATACGCCTTGGCATGGACGCCGTGGGCGATGCGGACGCAATAATGTTCATGGTGGCGGATCAGCCGCTGCTCAGGCGCGAAAGCGTAGCCGGAGAGCTGGATTTTTTTATAAAAAATGCGGGCAGCATCGTGGCAATGTGTCACGGCGCGCAAAGGGGCAATCCGGTAATATTCCCGCGGGAGTTCTTCAGTGAGCTTAGGGCGCTTGAGGGCGGGCGCGGCGGCGGCGCGGTCATGGCGGCGCATGCGGACAGGGTAAAGCTCTATTCAGTTGAAAACGGGGCGGAGCTCAAGGATATAGACACGGCTTTGGATTATATAATGCTAAAAAAGGAGAACGGACTATGAAATACTACGGCATAAGGGGAACCGTAATAACCGCAAACGCGAACGACGGCATCGACATAATTGAAAACGGCGTTATAATTACGGACAGCGCGGGGACAATACAGGGCGTTTTTGCGTACAACGCGTTGCCGCCCGCATACCAAAATGCGGATATTGAGGATTTCGGCAGCAGAATTATAACAACATCGTTTTGCGATATGCATCTGCACGCGCCGCAGTACCCCATGCTTGGGCTGGGCATGGATTTGCCGCTTATGCAATGGCTTTATAATTATACATTCCGCACGGAGGCCATGTTCCGCGATTTGGGCTTTGCGCGGGAGGTTTATTCCGTGCTTGCAAACGAGCTTATAGCGCGCGGCACAACGCATATATGCGCGTTTTCATCCGTGCATACGGGCGCAAGCCTTGTGCTGGCGGAGGAGCTGGAGCGCGCGGGCGTATACGGCTACATGGGCAAGGTGAGCATGGACAGGAACACCACCGACGAGCTGCTTGAAACCACGGACAACGCGCTTGAGGAGGAGCGCCGCTTTATAGAGGCCATGCTTTCGCGCTTTGACGGCATAAAGCCCATTGTAACGCCGCGCTTTACGCCGAGCTGCACCGATGAGCTGATGGCGGGTCTTGGCAAATTGAAGGCGGAATACGGTCTTCGCGCGCAGTCGCATCTGAGCGAAAACCTTGAGGAAATGGAAATGGTGCGCGCGCTTTGCCCCGATTGCGAAAAATATTACCAAACATACGAAAAGGCCGGACTTTTCGGCCAAAACAGCGTTATGGCGCACTGCGTACACAGCGACGGCATTGAGCGCGCCGCAATGAAGGCAAGCGGCGTATGGGTGGCGCACTGCCCCAATTCCAATACGAATATATATTCGGGCATTGCCCCCGTAAGGCGTATGCTTACGGAGGGGCTGAAAATCGGCCTTGGTTCGGACATTGCCGGCGGCGACAAGCTAAGCATGCGCCATGTTGCCTGCGCGGCCGTAAGGGCGTCCAAGCTAAGGTATTATTATGCAAACAGGGCGGAGGAGGAACGCTTCCTTGAGGTGAATGAGGCGTTCAGCCTTGCTTCGGCCCGCCCGCGCGGGTTCTTCGCGCTCAGCCGCGGCTTTGAGGCGGGCGAAAAGCTAAGCGCAATAGTGCTGGACGATTCCGCCCACGGCCCGTCCATACCGCTCAACGCCTCCGAGCGCTTCGAGCGGCTAATATATTCCGACGACCCGCGCGACATATTCGCGGTCTATTCCGGCGGGGTACGGCGGAGGTAAAGGGCGGGACGCGCTGCTTCCCGATAGAAGTGAAGAATGAAAAGACGATACAGGGGCGCAGCAGCGTCCCTGATTTTAACTTCCCCGCCTGCCTTTTTATAGCCGCGCCGATAAAATTCCGCTATAATTTTTTTGATAAAATATTGAAATCCGTGCAACCCGGGACGGTTTTTATCGGGATATACAGTGAAGGCGCCTTGCAGCAACAGGGAAAGGAGGTTCGCCTATGCAGGATGAAAAAATCGTTGCCCTATACTGGCAGCGGGACGAGAACGCCATCGGTGAAACGGAGCGGAAGTACGGGCGTTATCTTTCAAGGATAGCCTACAATATCCTATCCGATTGGGAGGACAGCAGGGAAACCGTAAACGATACCTACCTAAAGGCGTGGAGCTCCATGCCCACGCACAGGCCATGCGTGCTTTCCACATATTTGGGGAAAATCACAAGGCAGCTTTCCATTGACGTGTTCCGCACGCGGAACAGGGTCAAGCGGAGAGCGTCGGAATATGCGCTGTCGCTTTCGGAGCTTGAGGACTGCGTTTCGGGCGGCGAAACGACGGAGCAGAGCGTTGAGCTGAAAATGCTCGCGGAAGCGATCAACGCCTATCTTTACACGCTTCCGGCGGACGCGCGAAGCACATTTGTATGCAGATACTACTTTGCGGATTCAATCAGGAAAATAGCCGCCTGCCGCGGCATGAGCGAAGCAAAGGTAAAAAGTATGCTCTACCGAGCAAGGCATGGGCTAAAGGAATATTTGGAAAAGGAGGGTTATACGCTATGAAGGCGGAAAGCATCAGCTACGCATTGAATATGCTGAACGACGACATTATAGAAGAAGCAGACCGTGCGCGCGCCAACGCGAACAAAAGGCGCAGGTGGCCCCGCATCGTTGCGGCGGCGGCTTGCATCTGCATAATAGCGGCGCTCGTGCTTATATGGCGGGGCATTTCTGCCCGACGGGACGGCTTGGCGGAAAGCACCGCGCCCGGCAGCGGCGTGACGATTCCCCCTATGGAGGTTTCCCTTTCGGCGGTATCGACTGCAAGCATGGAAGCCTTCTTCATATACCAAGGGCATTGCTATACTCACTATGACTGGGTATATGATGCTGTTGACATAATAGGGAAGCGGCTCGGAACCGCAACGGGGCTGATTGACGAATGGACTCCGCGCGACGGATATGTGGAGCTTGCAGGCAGCGTAAAGGGCGATTTTTATGAGGTGAAGGGCTATGATCCGTCCTTTATGCTCTGCATGAAGGAGGAGGACGGCGCCATTGCCCTTTATGTGTGCGATACGGGCATCACATTGAAATACGGCTCCGAGCTTTATGAGGACAGGCTCCATCTTTCGGGCAACTACACCTCCGTGCAATATGAAAGCCGCGATTCGTGGTATGAAGGCTATAATGAGCTGTATCGGCTGGAAGGCGCCGACGCCCTGCTGCGTGCTTTTATAAACGGCTTGGACGCCGCAGAGTTCATGTTTTGCGATTCGGTACCCCATGAGGGCGAAAACAACCTATTCAGCGAAATGGAGCTATATCACCTGTATTTCAATATGCACAACGGCACAACGGTACACCTTCACCTGTGGAAGGACGGCTATGTGCTCTACCAAGGGCTGATTGACGTTTGCGTGCAGGTAAAGGACGAAAGCTATAATACCTTAATAGATGTGCTGGAAAATCACACGGGAGCCGTGCCGGAAGAATTTCATTCCGGTGAAAGGACGGCGGAGGACTGCATGAACGACCCCGAGCTTGGCAAGTATGTACCCGCCTATGCTCCGGACGATATGGCGGCGGAGCAGGCCGAGATTCTGTATTATATAGATTCCGAAAGCGCAAGGGAAACTGGCACAAGGGAGCTTACAATAGAGTATTGCGCCGACGACGCTTCGGTAAAACGGTATTCCGTCACAATCACATGGGCTTCCGAATACGGCAAAAACGGCTGGGCCGGCCCCATGCTGGATGCGGCCGAATTGACAGAGGAACGCATAGCCGAGCATATAAGAACAACAAATTCAAACGGAGAGCCGCTTACCTCCGGCAGCCGTATCGACCTCGGCGTATGGTACGGGGATGTTTCTGTTGTCCTATCGGGCGTAGGCATCGATGCCGAAGCTGCCTATCAAATACTTAAATCGGCAAATCCCGACTAAAGTACAAGCCGACAAGCAAAACGTGCCTAAAGGCCGCAATCTGCGCTCTGCGCGGTCGCGGCTTTCAAGTCTCTTTATCGTATTGCACAAACAAAAAAAGCCATCCGTTGGATGACTTTTTTGTTTGGTGCGGTCAATGAGACTTGAACTCATACGGTTGCCCATACGCCCCTCAAACGTACGCGTCTGCCGATTCCGCCATGACCGCATCTTTACGAACCGCAAGGAATATTATAACGGCTGTTCGCCCGCTTGTCAATCCCTGCTTTTTGCTTATGCGCCAAAATTTTTATATTTTTTTGAAACAAATCCGTTGTATAATAAAACCATGAAGAAGCTTATCATATTTTTGTTATGCACCCTGCTCGCCGTGCTGCCCTGCGCGGGCTGCGGCAATGCGGCGGACGAAGCATGGATACTGTTCATAAACGCCAAAAAGGGCGACGCGGCGCTGATATGCGTAAACGGCAAATTCTACCTTGTGGATACGGGGCGGGAGGAAAACGCGGCGGCGCTTGTAAACCTGCTTGGGGATTACGGCGTGGAGGAAATTGAGGGGCTGTTTTTGACGCACAGCCACGGCGACCATACCGGCGGGCTGAGGGCCGTGGCCGAGGCATTTACAATAAAGGCGGCCTACCGCGCCAACTTTGCCGAAGCAACAAAAAAGGGACAGGTTAAGATAGACAAAAAGCTTGGCAAGCTTGGCCTTGAAAGCACCGTGCTTTGCGCCGGGGACAGGATAGAATTGGGCGGCGGGGCGTATGCGGAAATGCTTGCGCCGCTTAAGCTGAACAAGGATGACGACAACGACAATTCGCTTGTGCTCATGCTGCACGCAAACGGCCACAGGGCGCTGCTTACGGGGGATATGCAGTTCAAGGAGGAGCGCACGCTGCTTAAAAGCGGGGCGGACGTTTCGGCGGACATATTGAAGGTTGGCAACCACGGCAACCCCGATGCAACGCTTGAGGAATTTGCCGCCGCCGTAAGCGCGGATATAGCCGTAATAAGCACGGACACCTCCGCCGATACGGACTCCGCCAACGCCCGCGTGATTGCGGCGCTTGGGGACGCGCGGCTATTCATAACCGAAAACGACCCCGTTGGCATAATGGTGAAAATGGGCAGGCAAATTGAGGCGGGCTATGCATCCGCGCCGAATAATAATTAACGCTGACGGTATATAAATACGGTTTAATAAAAAAACGGCCCGGTGTAAGCCGAGCCGCTTATTCGTTTGCCGCTTCAGCAGCGGCTTATTTTTACGTTTTTGCCCATCTCCTTAAGGCTGCTGATCAGGCGGTTGATTACTATCGCCTTTGCGTCCATGCCTATGTCAAGATCGTCGTTGGCGGCGTTTTCGGCCTTACCAAAGAAGAAGTTTATGTCCGTGGCCTGCTCAAAAAGATACGCGCACAGGAGCGATACGCCGTCGTTGCCACTGTTTATGGTTATGCTCAGCCTGTTATCGGATACATATTGCTCCGCAAGGTCGGCAACCTGCTGAAGCGTTATTATGCCCTCCGTGACCAAGTCCATGCCGTCTATGGTGGCTATGGCGGGAACCTTTTCCGTACCGCTGTCCTCCACGGGTATTATGGGCTTGTTCAAATAGCGGCTTATCATGTGCGCCGTGGAGCCGCCGCAGCATATGTGGCTACCCTCCTTGGCGAAGAAAAGCTTCAGCACGCGCGCATCGTCCTTGGGATCGGCGGGCGGGCCTATCATAACGTTTACGGCGCGGCGCGGACGCACCTTGAACACAAGCGCCGTCATATCGTCGTCGTTTGAATCCATGCATAATACGTTGCCCGCTTCAACCAGCCGCGCTGCCAAATTCTGCGGCGATATATCCGGCGTGTACCAGCGTTCAAGGAACTCTATAACGTCGCTGCGCTTCCAGCCGCCGGGCGAAAGCTTGCCTATGCCGGCGTTGGTTATGCCGTCCGTCATCAGCACGAGCATATCGTTCTCCATAAGGGATATTGTGCTTTCGCATATCTTCTTTTCGCCTATGAAGTGTATGTTCGTATCGTAGGCGTGGTTTTTGCCGTTCCTTAGCAGCACCGCGTCCGGATTATCGTATTGCACAAGGCGCACGGTGGAATCCGTAAAGCAGGCGAGCGTAAACGTTGAATATGCAAGCTTCCTTTCACGGCACATAGGCAGCGTGCTTGCAACCGTTTCTATGCATTCGTCAATGGGCAGGCGGTTCAGCATCATTGTGGAAAGCATATTGGCGGTAAGCGTTGAAAGTATGTTCGCCTTAACGCCGCTGCCAAGCCCGTCGCTAAGCACGGCAACGAGCTGCTGCCCGTTTTTCTTTATGGAATAAGAATCGCCGCAGAGCGTTTCATCATGCTTGTTTATGCTGGCGTGGCCGCTTTCTATAAACAAATCGACCATTTACTGCTCCTCGTTCTCCATCATAACGGCGTTCTTAAGGTTGGATATTGCAACCTTTGTTTCCGCAGCCGATTCGCCGAGCAGGGACGCTATTTCGTGAACTATCCTAAGCTGCTTATCCACAATATCGTCCGCCATGGACGCAACCTGCGTTTTATGCCGCATAACCATGTTCTGCCGCTGCTTTTCGCGGGTGATGTTCTTCATTATGCATATGACTATGCCGCTTGAAGCATCGTAGTAAAGCGACTGCTTTAGATACAGATTGTATTCGGCAAGGTATGCGAACTTCTCCTTTGAAGCCTCCCCGCTTGAAATAAGATCAACAAAATCGAACTCGTCAAGCAGCGCGCTTACGCTTTGACCCATAACGTCGCTTGGCTGCACGCCGAACATCTCGCACGCGGCGTTGTTTATCTGCTGCACGCGAAGGTCGGTATCCACGGCCAATATCGCGTTTGGCGTAATGCTCAGTATTTTATCCGAAAATGACTCCGCGCGCTTTTTCATATACGGCATACACATCGTTATTTCCGCGCGCCCCATTATTACGGCTATCGCCTTATCGCGGCAGGAGGCATAGCCGCACATTCCGCAGTTAAGCTCATCCTCCGGCCCTTCCTTGCCCATTTTTTTGAACACGGCGGCTATCTGCTTTTCCGTGGGCGGCATATAATACGTGTGGCAATTTTTGAATTGCGGCGCAACGTCGTCCAAAGGCTCTGCGTCAAAATCCGCCTCGCCCGCCGCATCGTGCGCAACGTTAACGTAGCCCGCCGCGGCCGAACGGTTAAGGTTCCTGAAAACCGGGCCGCCTATGCAGGAGCCTTGGCAGAAGCTCATCTCTATAAAGCAGCCGTCAAGCTTGCCGGCCACGGCGTCGTTAACGGCGGCAATGCAGCTTTCGGGCCCGTCCACGGCAACGTAGTTTATGCCGTTCTGCTGCGTCATGGTTTTAAGTATTCCGCCGGATACGGGGAAGAAGCGCGAAAGCCGCTGCCCGTTCTCTTCCGCGGGCATTATGGCTACCTTGGCGCCGCTGAGCCATTCGTCAAGCTCATCGAACGTTATGGCGTATTCAAGCTCGCTTTCGTCCTGCTCGCATTCGGCCTTTTTGGATATGCACGGCCCTATGAACACTATCGCCGCGCCGGGCTCGGTGCGGTGTATCAGCTTTGCATGCGCCTGCATGGGGGTTATAACGGGCGCCAGCAGCTTTATGGCGTCGGGGCAATGCTTTTGTATATAAAGGTTCAGCGTTGTGCAGCAGGAGGATATTACGGGCTTTGTTATGCCGCCGGAAAGCAGCTTTTCATATTCGCTTTTAACCAAATATGCGCCCTCCGCCGTTTCGCGCGCATCGTAAAAGCCTATTGCCTTCAGCGCGGTGCGCAGCGCTTCAAAGCCGCAGCCGTCAAAATACGCCGCATAGGAAGGCGCAACGCTTGCTATAACCTTCCTGCCGGAGCGTATAAGCTCCCTTACGTCGTCCGTTTCGTCCGTGCCGTGCTTGGTGTGCTGCGGGCATGCCACCGTGCAGTTTCCGCACAGTATGCAGTCCCGCTCAACTATCATGGCGCGATGGTTCTTTACCTCTATCGCTTTAACGGGGCATACGCCTATGCATTTGCAGCAATCCTTGCAGTTTACGCTTTCAAATTGAAGTACACCCATTGTTGCCTCCCGCTCAGCTTAAGCGCGGCAGCACCTGCCGGTTGAACACCTCGTCCACGCCGTCCTCGCTCAGGCCCAGCAGAAGCTTCCCGTCTATCTTTACGGATACGCCGTTTGCGCATTCGCCCAGGCAGAATACTGGCACAACGTTCACCTTTGCTTCCGCGTTATGCTGCTTAACAAGCTGCTTAAAGCGGTTCAGCACGGCGTAGGAGCCTCTTTTATGGCATGCGCTGCCAATGCATACGGATACTGTAATCATCGCTGTTCCTCCGGCTTATTTATTTTATATGTTCTATTTCTTCTATTTCCTTTTCAACCTCGCCCTCGCCCTTCACGTCAAGTGCGGGGTTGAGTATCTGCATAACCCTTATGGCGTCCGCAATGGTGTTTTCCATTGAGGATTTGCCGTATGCGTCAACCTGCGCAAAGTTTTTGGAGCTGTGGCTCAGGCACGCCGGGCCGCCTATACAGCCGTTTACGCACGCCATGCCCTCTATAAAGTTTTCCTTCAGTATGCCCTTCTGCTTTTTGAAAAGGGCGGTTTTGCATTCGGCTATGCCGTTGCAGGATACGGCGTCCAGCTTAAACTGCTCCTCGCTGACCTCCTGCTCCTTCAGCGCCTCCGCAACGGCCTCGGCAAGTCCGCCGCAGCGGGCGAATATGCGCCCGTAGAAGGATGCATTGTCAAGCTCCGCCTTGTGCATTGTTGTAACGTCTATGCCGCGGGCGGAGAACATGGCCTGCATTTCTTCAAACGTTATTGTATAGTCAACGTATTTTGACGCATCGGTATACTTGGTTTCGGCTTTTTTGGCTATGCATGGCCCAATGAATACCACATGGCAGTTTTCGTCCGTTTCATGCAGCCATTTTGCCATCTGTGCCATGGGTGAAAGATTGTGGGACACATTATCCTTCAGCGATGGGAAATGGCGGTTTATGTAATTGACAAACGCCGGGCAGCAGGAGGAGGTAAGGAAGCCCTTTTCAACAAGCTCCTGCGCTTCAAGCCAGGCAACCATGTCCGCACCCCACGCGGCCTCAACAACCGCATGGAAGCCCAGCGCCTTTATGCCCGCAACGACCTGCTCCGGCACGGCATTGGGATACTGGCTTGCCATGCTGGGCGCAACCACGGCGTATACATGATAATCCGTATTCAGGTTGGAATCGCGTATAAGGGCGATAACCTTTGTTATATCGGACTTATCGGTTATTGCACCGAACGGGCATTGATACACGCACGCGCCGCAGGAAATGCACTTTTCCTTGTCTATAACGGCCTTTTCGGTGTTCTGGTCAATGTGTATGGCCTGCGGCTTGCAGGCGTTTACGCAGGGGCGCGTATGCTTTACTATTGCCGAATACGGGCAAACGGCCATGCACTTGCCGCATTCTATGCACTTTTCCTTGTCTATAACCGCCTTGTGGTCAACTATGCGTATTGCGTCCTTGGGGCAGTTATCCATGCAGCGGTGCGCAAGGCAGCCGCGGCAGGCATTGGAAACCTGAATTCCGTCAACGGGGCATTCGTCGCACGCAACGGGCAGAACGCCGACTACCGTGCCGTCCTCTTCCCCGCCAAGCGCCATTGCAACGCGCTCGTTAATTATCTCCCTTTCCTTATATATGCAGCAACGGAACATGGGCTTGCCTTCGGGTATTATGCGCGGGGCAATTTCCATTATCCTCTGCGGGGTCAGCTCATTGCGATAGGCAAGCTTTGCAACCTCCCTAAGCACATTGTACTTCATTTTTTGCACATGGGTATCGAATAACAGGGCCATTTTCTTCTCCTTTATTTACCCGACTCGTCATCCGGCCGGAATACAACATGATAATTATAAGACAGGCTTATATGCTTTGTCAATCTCGCCCGCGCCTTAGCCCGTATTTTACCATGGTTATAATGCCCAATGCCCGCTTGCGGCGGGGCGGATATGATGCTATTATAATAAATTAAACGGTGTTTGCACACCTGCCTTTATGCATAATTATACCACGCATTTGGAAAGGAGACGGCATGGCGGCTGATGTGAACGAGCTTTACGGCATACTGTGCGCGCACGCGGCGCGCTATCCGCTGATGCAGCCCGCGGACGCGGTGAAGCTGATATACCAATGCGAATTCGGCAGCGGACACATGATAAAAAGTGAGGCGGCCGCGCTTTGCCGCCTTAGGGAGGAATACGAAAGCACCGCGCATGACAGAACTGCGCCGCTTTATGAATACATAGGCTGCGGCATAACGCGGGTAAACCTTGCGGCGGTAGATGCGGACGTATTCCCGCTTGAACGGCTGAACGCGGCGTTCGTTGCCGCTGCAAACGGCGCCGAGGGCAGCATAGGCGGCTTTAAGCAAAAGCTGAAAACGCTCAAAAGGGTGTGCGCGGAGGGCCGCTTTACATTCGGCGCGGACGAGCTGAACGAATATCTGCGCGAATACGAAAAAGCAGGCTTCCCGCCCGTTTCGCACAGCGAACGATACAGGGAAGCCTACAAGCCGAGCTACCGCATAATAAGGCGCGAACCCCGCGGATAAAAGGCGCGGTTTTTAGCCGCGCCGAGGGTTTAGCAGAATGGGCTTAATGCCTGCTTTTTTCGCGCTATATAAGCAGCATTCTGTCGTTATCGAGCGCCTTGCCCGATATTTCGCGGAACCGCCTAAGAAGGCCGTTAACCGTAAGCGCGGCGCGCTCCTGTCCGGATACGTCCATTACCATTCTTCCCCTGTCCATCATTACCGTGCGGCTGCCAAGCTCCAATGCGGACTGCATATTGTGCGTTATCATAAGGCAGGTAAGGTTATTTTCGCGAATTATCGAATCAGTAATGCGCAGTATCTTTTCCGCCGCGCCCGGGTCAAGCGCCGCCGTATGCTCATCAAGCAGCAGTAGCTTGGGCGGGTTCACCGTTGCCATTATAAGCGCAAGCGCCTGCCGCTGCCCGCCGGAAAGCCCGCCCACGCTTTGGTCAAACCTATCCTCAAGCCCCATGCCAAGCATTGCGGCCCTTTGGCGCAAAAGCTCCCGCTCCCGCCTTGAAACGCGGCTTAGCCATTTTCCGCTGCCCGCTGCAAGAATAAGGTTTTCTTCAATTGTCATATTGGGCGCGCTGCCGCGCATTGGGTCCTGAAAAAGCCTGCCTATGCTGCGCGCGCGCCTGTATTCGCTCATCAGCGTAATGTCCCGCCCGTCGAGCATAATCGTGCCGCCGTCGGCTATAAAGCTGCCCGCAACGGCGTTGAACAGCGTGGACTTGCCCGCGCCGTTTGCGCCTATTATCGTTACGAACTCGCCCTTTTTCACGCTCAGGTCAACGCCGTCAAGCGCCCTGCGCGTTTCCGCGCCCACGGCAAAGGACTTGGTAACGTTAATTAGCTTAAGCATCGGCTTGCACCTCCCGTTTGCGGCTTGCAAGCCTGCGCCTGAGGAGCGGAAGCTGCCGCCTTATATAGGGAAGGGATATGGCCGCAACTACTATTGCGCCCGATACAAGCTTTAGCATGAACGCGGGCATATTGAAGCGCAGCGCAACGGCATACACCAGGCGGAACACGAACGCGCCCAGCACCATGCAGGCTATTCTGCGCGACATTTTACCCTTGCCCGAAAACACGTTGCCTATCAAAAGCGAAGCGAGGGCTATTGTAACCATGCCGCCGCCTATATCTATATTCACGGACTTCTGCGCCTGCGCAAGCAGACAGCCCGAAAGCGCCGTGAACGAATTGGCCACGCATAGGCCGGTTATGGTCGTGAACACGGGGTTTATTGACGAGGAACGCACCATGTCCGGGTTATCGCCCGTGGCGCGTATTGCAAGGCCGAGCCGCGTTTTAAGAAACAGGCCGAGGAATAGAGCAACCGCTATTACGGCTGCCGCCGCCGTAATAAGCTTATATTGCCCGCCGAGGCCGATTTTTGCAAGCGCCGCCTTTGCCGCCGTGAATACGGTTTCGGTCTTATTCATGTTAAGTATGCTTGCCCCGCCCATTATTGCAATATTTACGGAATAAAGCCCCGTGTTCACAATTATGCCCGCAAGCAGGCTGTTCACGCCCATTTTGGTTTGCAGCAGCGCGGTTACAAAGCCCGACGCCACGCCCGCAAGCATTGCCGCCGGAACGGATAGGTACGGATGCCCGGACAGCGCAACCGCCGCGCCCACAACCGCGCCGAGCGTGAAGCAGCCATCCGTTGAAAGATCGCACACGTTCAGCATTGAATAGCTTAAAAACAGCGCCAGCACCGTAAGCGAGGATAAAAGCCCAAGCTCCAGCGCCGTTTGCAGCAGCGCCGATATTTGCTCAATTCCCATTTCAGCCTTGCCTTTCCCCAATGCTTATTCCGCTTTGGCGAAGCTTTCCGCCGTAACAATGCGCTTTATACTTGTGCAGTACGGTTCAAACGCCCCGCAAAGCTCATCGTAGTCATAGCGCAGCCTTTCGCAGGTTTCGGTGTTTATCGTGGCGCAGCCGTTATCGAACGTCATAACGGCGGTTTTAGCGGGGTCGTTCCCGTCAAGCGCAATGCCCGCCGCCATGTTCGCGGTTTCCGCGCCAAGCGCCGCGTAGTCCACGCCGTAGCCTAAAAACGCGCCGTTGAGCGCAAAGGAGTCCGCGCCCGTGTAATGCGGTATTCCCGCATCGCGGAGCATTTCGTATATGCTCAGCTCCGCCTTCATAACGGTGTTGTCGGTCGGGGTGAATACCGCGTCCGCGCCGTCCGCTATAAGCGATTGCACCGCAAGCATTATTTCATCCACGGTGGAGCCGGTATATTCGCCGTAGGCTATGCCGCGGGCGTCCATATATTCCTTCGCGTGGGCTATTGCGGCGGTGGAGGAATCCTGCCCTATATCGTAAAGCAGGGCTATCCTATCGGTATCGGGGTTTGCCGCAAGCATAAGCTGCATTACCGCCGCCGTGTCAAGATAATCCGATGTTCCCGTAACGTTGCCGCCCGGCGCGTCCATGGCTTCAACCAAGCCCGCGCCCAATGGGTCGGATACCGCGGCGAATACAACGGGTATGCCGCTATCCTCCGTCGCTGCCTGCATTGCCATTGCAACGGGCGTAGCCACGCCTATCATAATGTCCACATCGTCGGCAATGAAGCTTGAAATTATCTGCGTCATCAAATTCGCGTCCGCATTGCAGTTATCGTAGCATATGCTGAACTCAACGCCCCTTTCGGCGCCTATTTCATTAAGCCGCTTTTGAATGTTTTCAACTATCTGGTCAAGCGAAGCATCGTCAACGTAGCTGCACAGGCCGACCCTAACGGCATTACCCGCGCCGTTCGCGGGGGCGGAGGGTGAGCAGGCGGCCATGCAAACGGCGGCCAGTATTATGCAAAGCGCAATTGCAAATATATTTTTCATGGTATTATCCTTTCTCGGTCAATAAATGTAATTTGGGGTCAAATGTAAAAAGCTTGCGATACAGGCGCGCCGCGCCATCGCCTTCCCCTGCAAAGCATAGTCCTGCCGCCTCCTTGGATAAAAAATGGTAAAAATAAAACTCCCGCCCACAGCGACCGCAATTACTGCGATCGCCGGGACAGGAGCAATTCTTCTTAAAAAAATTCCTGCGGTGCCACCCGGCTTGGCGCGCATATCCAAAAAACGCGCCCTCTCTTTGCGTACATTCATACGCCGGCCTTTGCTAACGGAGAGCCTGCGCTCCGGCTTGCATACTCGGCGTCCGCCTTTCCGCTCGCCCTCGGAAGTCCATTCGGCTAAGCCATGCTCTGCCGCGATTTCACCGCCCGCGGCTCTCTGCAAGAGCAGAATCGGAACCTACTCACTCTTCCTCATCGGTTTAGTGCATTGTAGCACCGCCGCGTATGCCTGTCAAGCGGGGGCGGCGGGATTTATTTTTATGCATTTTTTGCGTTTACATATTCATGTATGAGCGGCAGCGCAAGCACGAATTTTTCGTTTATCTGCCCGTTTTGGGGCCTTATGCTTATCAGCCGCTCCGCATTGGGAACATCGAACTGGCTGCCCATGTTGAACGGGAATTTGTATATTCCGTCAAGCGGGAATTCATAGCGTATGGGCTTGCCCTCCGCCGTGCCTTCGTATATAAGCTGCTTATGCGTAAGCGTTGCCGTGCCGTGCCCAACGTCCGTATACGCGGTGGTTTTCGGGTCAATGTGATATTGCAGATAGCACGGGGCGCTCAGCGAAAAGCCGTCGTCCGCAATTTCGCGGCGCAGCGCCTCGCGTTCAAGCTCCACCCAGTCCGGCACCATTTGGGGTATAACGCAGCTCCCGTCCAGAGGATGCAGGAAGCCGTATTCATCCATTGTGCCGCGGTTGCCGCAGCGCGTGCAGTATATTTCGTTACCCTCCGTGCGCGTGGTACATTCCCCGCCGCACTTGGGGCAAAGGTAAAGCAGGTTTTCAAGCCCCTTTGCGATATTTTTACAATTTTTGAAGAAGGGTATCATGCGCTGCTTTTGCCACGCATAGTCGTCCACAAACAGCTTTTCCTCCATCCGCCTGTAAAGCTCGCCCGTGCTCAGCGTCTTTACCTCATCCGCCGTGGCAATAAGCTCTATTTCAATTTCAACCCTGCCCCTGTGCTGCACGGGGTTCCACTTTGGGCGGGCAAAATAGCCGCCGTGCGTGCGCGCGGCGTAAAGCGGGGCCTTCAGCAGCTTTGCAAGCTTGGCAATGCTGTCGCTAAACGGCGCGGTGCGGCCCGTTCCGTTCACCTCGCCCTCGGGATATATAAGCACGCTTTCGCCCATGTCTATGGTGTTTTTCATGCGGGCTATGCTTTCAACGTCCGCGCGGAACTGCTCCTTTTTTATGCAGCGCAAAAGGTTAAGCAGCCACGCTATGCGGCGGTTGCGGAAAAAGTACGCCGCCACGACCCCGTGGAAACGCTTTTTTCTTAGCGTTGCCAGCGCAAAAAGAAAATCCAGATTGCCCGTGTGACTGCCCAGCAGCACTATGGGTCCCGCGGGCAGCGCGGGGATATCACGCGGCGCACGGAAGCGGTATTTAAGCCGAAGATACGGCACAAGCAGCAGCGTAAGCAAATCGTAAACCGGCTTTATGTGCGGCTTTACGGCATATTTGGATACCATGTCATTCCCCCTTTCATAAGGTTCAGCCGAATATGAGCATCAGCGCGGGAACCGCCGCAAGGCAGAGTATGGACGTGAAGCCCATTCCCAGCGCATTGTATTCCTCGTCCGCGCCCGCATATGCGGAAACCACCACGCTCTGCGTCATAACGGGCATTGCGGCCTCTATCATAAAAA